>PKWB01000047.1 GCA_003131685.1 Candidatus Dormiibacterota bacterium | reverse complement strand
GTGCCCTGGAACTTCCCGCTGAACATCGCCAGCTGGAAGGTCGGGCCTGCGCTCGCGAGTGGGAACACCGTGGTATTGAAGCCGGCCGAGCTGACCCCGATGACTGCGATCCGGCTTGCACAGCTCGCGCTCGAGGCGGGCATTCCGGAGGGCGTGCTCAACGTCGTGGTGGGACCGGGTCGCGTTGTCGGTGAGCGGCTCATCCACCACCCNNCCCTCGAACTGGGTGGCAAGTCGGCCAATATCGTCTTCGGCGACGCCGACCTGGAGCGAGCCGCTGCGGCTGCGCCGTACGCGGTATTCGGCAACGCCGGACAGGACTGTTGCGCACGTTCACGCGTCCTCGTCCAGCGAGACGTCTACGACCGCTTTGTCTCGTTGCTGATCACCGCCACCGGTGCGCTTCGCGTCGGCGACCCCGAGGATGATGCGACCGAGATGGGGCCGCTCGTGTCGGCGAGCCATCGCAGCACGGTCGCGTCGTTTGTCGAATCCCAGCCGCTGTTCACCGGATCGATCCCCGACGGGCCGGGATTCTGGTATCCGTGCACGCTCGTCGAGGCGACCAATGACGACCGCATCGCCAGAGAGGAGGTCTTCGGGCCGGTCGCCGCGATCATCCCGTTCACCGATGAGGCGGACGCGGTGCGGATCGCCAACGACACGCCATACGGGCTGTCCGGATCGATCTGGACGACCAACGGCGCGCGTGCGCTGCGCGTCGCACGAGCTCTGGACACCGGAGTGCTGTCGGTCAACAGCAATTCCTCAGTAAGGGTCTCGACACCGTTCGGAGGCTTTAAGCAGTCGGGGTTCGGGCGCGAGCTCGGCATGAACGGCCTCGACGGCTACTCCGAGGTCAAGAACGTCTTCATATCCACGGAGGGCTGACACAGAAGATGGGACGCCTCGACGGCAAGGTCGCGGTGATCACCGGCGCCGCGGGTGGAATCGGCCGGGAGGCGGCGCTGCTGTTTTGCGCGGAGGGAGCCGCGGTTGTCGTCGCCGACACCGGACGCTCCGCCGGAGCACAGACCGCGGCCGACTGCGGGCGCGCGACCTTTGTCGAGGTCGATGTGAGCGACGCCGCCAGCGTCGCCGAGATGTATGCGACTGCTGTCGTGACCTATGGCGGCGTCGACATCCTCTACAACAACGCGGGAATCATGCCGCCCGATGACGACTCAATCCTCACCACCGAACCCGACGCATGGGACCGCGTGCAGGCCGTCAACGCAAAGGGCGTCTATCTCTGCTGCAAGTACGGGATACCTCATCTGCTCGAGCGTGGCGGCGGCTCGGTGATCAACGTGGCCTCATTCGTTGCCCTGGTGGGAGCTGCGACCTCCCAGATCGCCTACACGGCGTCGAAGGGCGCGGTGCTGTCGATGAGCCGCGAGCTCGCCGTCCAGTTCGCTCGCCAGGGGGTTCGAGTCAACGCACTGTGCCCCGGACCCGTGGAGACGCCGCTCCTCATGCGCCTCTTTGCGGACAGCCCTGATGCGTACGAGCGACGCCGTGTCCATCTGCCGATGGGCCGGCTGGCGACCGCACGCGAGATCGCCAATGCGGCGCTGTTCCTCGCCGGAGATGAGTCCTCCTACGTGAACGGCGCGACCTTCCTTGTCGACGGTGGGCTGACGGCCGCATACGTGACGCCGGAGTAGTGCCTGGCGACGGTTGGCCCTGTAACCCCTCGGCATACTCTCGACATCTCTCATTCACACGGGGCCGCCGCGGGCGGCCCGATCCTCGGTGTCATGATCCAAGCGCATGGTTGTTGAGGCGGCGATCCGCTCCGCGGCGCTGCCCGATCGCCGCGCCGGGTGGCCGGTCCTCGCGCCGGTCACGATCGACGGGTTCGGCACGGCCGTGCCCGCATATCGCGTCGACGGTGAAGAGGTCCTTCGCCTGATCGCGCAGGTCTGGCCCCGGCTTGCGCGGCGCGTCAGCCTCTTCACCGAGGAACTCTCCGGCACCCACCGCTTCCTGGTGCGGCCGATCGACGAAGCGCTGCTTCCGCTCAGCCCCGGCGAGCAGGCGGTTCGATACGCGGCCGAAGCCACGCCGCTCGCCATCGCGGCGGCGGAACGTGCGATCGTGAACGCCGGCACCGCGATAGCGGACATCGGACTCATCGTTGTGTCGTCGTGCACAGGCTTCGTGCTCCCCGGCGTGGACGTGCAGTTGATCAACCATCTGGGCCTCCGGCGCGATATCCGGCGCATGCCGTTCATGAATTTCGGTTGTGCCGGGGGCGCGGCGGCACTGACCTGGGCGTCCGACTGGGTGCGCTCCCACCCCGGTGAGTCGGCGCTGGTGGTTGCGGTGGAGGTGCCGTCACTCACCTTCCGGCCTGCCGATACCTCCGCCGACAACCTGTTGAGCGTGCTGGTCTTCGGTGACGGCGCCGGCGCGTCGGTGCTCCGGTGTGGGGTGGCCCCGGGCCACATCGGGATTGGCAGGACCGGTCATCAACTGGTCGCATCGAGCACCGCTGCGCTCGGCTTCGAACGTGCCGACGACGGCTTCCGGGTCGTCGTGTCGCGCCAGCTGCCCCGGCTTCTCGAGACTCACCTCCCCGCCCTCGTCGATGAGTTCATCGGCGACGCATCCGACCTCGACGTCATCGCGCTTCACCCCGGCGGCCAGGCGATCGTCGATGCGGTCGTCCGATGCCTCGGCCTGCGCGAGGGTCAGCTGGACGCAACCCAGCGGGTCATGCGCACCGTCGGCAATACCTCCTCGGCCGCGATCCTCTTCGTCCTCGAGGAGCTCGCCGCCACTCTTCCGGTCGCTGACGGCCGTGGACTTGCCGCCGCGTTCGGACCCGGGCTGACGGTTGAGCTCATCGAGTTGCTCTGGGCTTCATGAACCGTCGGGCGCGCACCGGACTGGTGCTCGCGAACGGGGCGCAGCGGCTCGTCGAGCTACGGATCTCCGCTCGGAACCGGACTGGTCTGGGAGACGCCGAGCAGGCGTCGCCATCCACGTACCCGGCCATGGTCGCCACGCACGTCGCACTCTTCGCGGTCTGCGTCTGGCCCCGGCCCGGCCGGCGGGTGCCCAGACCGGTGGAGATCGTAGCGCTCGCCGGTCTGGCGGCGGCGACCGGCCTGCGTCTGTGGGTGATCCGAACGCTCGGGCCCAGCTGGAACGTGACCGCCCACGTGTCGTCCGGCATCCGTGTGGAGACCGGTGGTCCATATCGATGGATACGGCATCCCAACTACGTCGCCGTGGGTCTCGAGTTTCTGTGTCTGCCGCTCACGGTGGGAGCGGTCCCGGAGGCCGTGCTCCTTTCGCTCGCCAACGCCGCCGTGCTCGTCCCGCGGATTCGGGCCGAGGAGCGCCTGCTCGACAGGGTTCCGGGCTATCGCGAGGCATTCCGTGGCGTTCCACGGTTCATTCCGCGGTGGGATCGCCGCAGTGTCAGATCCCTGCCAGAGACAGCCAGTCCCGTGGCGTGAGGTCCCGGAAGGTCTCGTAGCCGCAGTTGATGGCGACCAGCTTTCCGAGTGCCGCCGGATTCCGCGCCGCTCTCCCGATAGCCCGGCGACCGAGTGACGGAGACCGCGCCAGGAAGAGGGCGAGCTGTGTGAGCCGGCGCCGCTCTCGCACCAGCACCGCATGATCGCGGGCGTAGCCAGCAGCGGCCGCATCTGCTGAAATGCGACCGCTCAGGAAATCGCTCGCGTGCTTCGCCAGGCGCTCGGCGAGGAGCATCCCGATGGCGATGCCGTCGCCGGTGGTCGGATCGTCGTAGCCCGACGCGTCCCCGACCAGGAAGACGCCGCCCTCAGCGACGGTTCGCACCCGCTGATGAAAGTGCGCCGCTCCGAGCGGACCTGAGACCAGCTCAGCGCCTCGGAGCGCCGGAACACTTCGACGCGCGGCGGCCGCGTATTCGCGTGCCGTGACCGGATGACGGGACCGGTAGCTCAGGATCGACACGAGCAGCAGGTCCGGCCCGACCGGTGCCTCGTACCACTCGTGATTCCCCGCGAGGGTCACGGTGATGGCATCCCGGGCGCTCGTCGCCACCCCCCAATGGCCGGCGAGCCCGTAGCGCATGCGCGCTCGGGGCGGAACGCTGAGTCCTGACCAGGCACGGATCGGGGAATGCAGCCCGTCGGCGGCGACAACGATCCGTCCCAGGATCTCACCGGCGGTGGTGGTCACCCCGGTGACGGTTGCGGAGGCGTTGCGGAGAAGCCCCGTGACCCGCTCGCCCTCGCGGACCGTGGCCCGGGGCTCGTCTCGCACCGCCTCAACGAGGACCGCATCGAAGGTGGTGCGGCGCACACCCAGCCCGCCCGCGGGTCCACCGCCCGGCGGCACCGGAAACGGGACGTTGACGCGCGGGCGAGCACCCGGAAGCTGGTAGGTGACGCCTCTGAGCGGGCGCGCACCGGTCGCGAGCACCCTCTCGTAGAGGCCCATCCTGCGCAGGGCGTCAACGCCGGGCGGCATCACGCCCTCGCCACAGGCCTTGTCGCGCGGGAATCTGGCACGGTCCACGAGGACCACGTTGTGACCGAGTCTGGCCAGGAGCAGCGCTGTGGTCGCCCCGCTCGGCCCCGCGCCAACGACCACGGCGTCGGTCTCCATCAGCGGCCACTGTCGCAGAATGGCGCGGTTCCAGGCGTATCCCGCGGGCGGGCATCGCGCGGACCTCGGGTGGATGATGTTCCGGTGAACTTTCTGTCGGGCCTGCACGGCGCCGTCGCTCTCGCCCTGCTCCCCGCGCTGCTGTTCGCCGAGGAAGCGGGCGTGCCTTTGCCCTTTGCCCCCGGGGAGCTCACCCTCCTGGTCGCCGGCCTGCTCATCGCATCGGGAGGTCTGAACCCGTACGCCTTCATCCCACTGTCGCTGGTTGCCTGCATCGCGGGCTCGCTGGTCGGCTACAGCTGGGCGCGGGCCGTCGGCGACCGCGGCCTCAGGGGGCTGGCCCGGCGCCTGCGCCAGCAGCGCAACCTCGAGCGGGTCGAGGAGCGGCTTCGCTCCGCCGGATGGAGGGGCATCGCGATCAGCAGGTTGATCCCAGGGCTGCGCATCTACACGACATTGGTCGCGGGCGCGGTACGTGCTCCGCGGCGCTCCTTCATCGTTGCGATGGTCTCGTCGACGGTTGTCTGGGTGGGGGTGTATGTCGCTCTCGGGATCCTCATCGGCGTTCCGGTGGAGCATTTCCTCGATCAGATCCAGAAGCTCGCGGTACAGGGGGCGATCCTCATCGTGATGGGCGTCGGCTGCTACCTCGCGGTACGCAGGACGCCATCCTCGTCCGGAGCCGGCCTGGTGCGCGTCCCACGCTGGGTGCGGGTGGTGCTCGCCGCACTGCTCGACATCGGCGTGGTGGCCAGCATCGTCACGGGCCTCCTTGCCCTCGGGCGTCTGCTCGGGGTCGGATTCGGGAGCGGCTGGGTGGACGGCGTCGTGGTCCTTCTGGTCGTCGGCGCGTTCTACGTGATCGTCGCCCGGCGCAGCGCCGGGGCGACGGCCGGCGAGGTGCTGCTCCAGACGAGCTACGTGAGCGGGCATGGCCTGCCGCTCAAACCACGAGCCGCCCTCGACGCTGTGCGTTCACTCGTGAGCAGATCGGACGATGAGCTGACCGCCACCGGCGACCTGCTCCATGCCCTCGGAGATCCCGACCGGCTCCGGATCGTGACCCAACTGCTGGATCGACCCCAGACGCTCGAAGAGCTGGGTGCCCGCACGAAGCTCTCCCCGTTCGAGGTCCGTCACCAGCTGGACCGGTTTGAGTCGACCGGAGTGCTGGTCGTCAACGGCCAGGAACCGAACGCCACGTACTCGATCCGCGCCGACCTCCGTCATGTTCTGGCGCAACTGCTTGCGATCATGGAATCGACAGCAATCGCTGCTCCGCAACCTGAGGGGATGCCGGCTCCCACACCGGCAAACCCGGTCGGCTGACGTCCGCGGTCAGAGTGCCCCGACGACCAGGGCGCATGCGGCTGCCATCAGTGCAGTTGCAGGGATGGTGAGCGCCCATGCGACCAGGATGTTGCGCGCGACCCCCCAGCGCACCGCACCAAGCCGCCGGGTGGCGCCTGCGCCCATGACTGCGCCGGAGACCACGTGGGTGGTGCTCACGGGCAGCGCGAGCTGGGTGGCGCCCTGAATCACCACGGCCGCCATGGTCTGGGCGCAGAAACCGTCGACCGGCTCGAGTCTGATCACCTTCATCCCGAGGGTTCGGATGATCCGCCAGCCACCCGCGTAGGTTCCGAAGCCGATCGCCGTCGCCGCGAGCAGCACCACCCACAGCGGCGGAGAGGGAAACGTCTTTCCGCCGGCCGAGAGCACGCCCGCACTGACCAGCGCCAGGGTGATGACCCCCATGGTCTTCTGCGCGTCGTTGGCTCCGTGCGAGAACGAGACGAACGCCCCCGACGCGATCTGAGCCAGGCGAAATCGTCGATTCATCGGACTCGGCTGCGCTTTCCAGAAGATGTCCAGGGTGAGGATGGTGAACAGGTAGGCGAGCACCAGCCCCACCAGCGGTGACGCCAGCAGGGCGAGGACCACCGGAACCACCGAGCCCCACTTCACGGCGTCGATCCCGTATGCGACCACGCCCATCCCGATGAGTGCACCGATGAGGGCGTGGGAGGAGCTCGAAGGCAGACCCAACCGCCAGGTGACCAGGTTCCAGATGATCGCTCCAACGAGCGCCGCGATGATCATGCCCAGCGACACACCGTGCTTCGGGGACACCAGTCCTCCGATTGTGTTGGCAACGTGTGTGTGCAGGACTTCGATGGCGATCAGAGCCCCAAGAAGGTTGAACGCCGCCGACAGAGCGACAGCGGTGCGCGGCCCGAGCGCTCGCGTGCTGATCGAGGTCGCAACCGCGTTCGCGGTGTCATGGAATCCGTTGGTGAAATCGAATCCGAGCGCAATGACCACGGTTACGACCAGCAGCAGATCGGTGCTGGTCACGCGTTCTTGATGGTGATGCCTTCGATGACGTTGGCCACGTCCTCGCAACGGTCCAGCGAATCCTCGAGCAGCGTGTAGAAGTCCTTGAGCTTGATGATCGTGACGGCGTCATGCCCCCCGCTGAACAGCTCGCCGATCGCGCGGCGCGACTCGGTGTCACCGACGTTCTCGATGCGGTGGACCTCGATGCCGTG
This sequence comes from Candidatus Dormiibacterota bacterium, assembly GCA_003131685.1. GTDB lineage: Bacteria > Chloroflexota > Dormibacteria > Aeolococcales > Aeolococcaceae > Palsa-851. The sequence continues at coordinate 12,620 of PKWB01000047.1, read as the reverse complement.
GTCGCTCACTCCGGACTTCGATTCGAGCTTCGAAACGGCGCCCTGGATCTGGATGGCCGCCTCGACGATCAGGCCGGCCATGGACTTGGCCGCCGGCGAGATATCCGTGATGCCGTAGAGGATGATCGTCTCCGCGATCTCATCGATGTAGTCGAGCACGTCATCGAGCCCGGAGCTCAAGGCGTAGATGTCCTCACGCTCGAAGGGCGTGATGAAGGTCCGATGCAGGGTCTGGATGATCTCGTGGGTGATCTCGTCGCCGGCATGCTCGAGGTCCTTGATCGCGCTCTGGTGGGCGGGCATCGCCGTCATCGCATCGTCGAACGCCTCGCGCAGCAGCCGAGCCGCGGCCACCACGTTGCCGGCCTGACGATCGAAGAGTTCGTAGAAGCGGCGTTCGCGGCGCAGCAGGGTGATCGGCATGGACGCCGCAGATACTACCTTTGCGACGAGCGGGTCACTCGCGCGCCACAGATCTCCGAACCCTCGTGCAGTCCGGGGCGAGAGCGGCGAATCTCTCTCAAGGCTCTGCTCCGGGCCGCGCGTCAGGTCATTGCGGGTTGGGGCCCCGCGGGGGATCGAGACATCGCTGACGTCACCGGGCCACCCTCTCCGGAGGGTGTACCGCCTGGCCACCAGTGGCAGCGTCGACCTGTCCTGAGCTTCCTCGTCCGCGCCGCGGTCGTGGTCGTTCCGGCAGTGGTCGGCATCGCAGCGGGGGCAGTCCTCACCCACGTCCTGCCACGACCGAGCGGCTTCGGCGCCGCGGCGCTGTCCTTCGCGACGGTGAGCCTGGTGATGCTCGTGACCATCGTTGCGCTCGAACGCGCAGGTCGACGGCTGCTTCCCCTGGCCGCGCTCCTCAACCTGTCACTGCTCTTCCCCGACAACGCGCCGAAGCGCTTTGCCGTGGCGCGCCGCGTCGGCAAACCGCGCGACCTGCAGCGGCAGCTCCAGGAAGCGCGCGACCGTGGGGTGACCGGTGGCGAGGTGGCGCACATGCAGATGGTGCTCGAGCTCGTCGCGGCCCTCAGCGTTCACGACCGTCAGACGCGCGGTCACTCGGAGCGGGTTCGGGTGTTCTCGGACCTCATCGCCGACGAGATGAAACTCGCTCCCGGCGATCGGGCCCGGCTGCGCTGGGCTTCGCTGCTCCACGACATCGGCAAGCTGGTGGTCCCGTCCGAGATCCTCTCGAAGCCGGCGAAGCTCACCACCTCGGAGATGGACAACGTTCGGAGGCATCCCGATGAAGGCGCTCGGCTCATCGCTCCGCTTGCTCAATGGCTGGGCGAGTGGTCAGGCGCCGTACCGCATCACCATGAGCGCTTCGACGGTCTCGGCTATCCACGCGGGCTTGCCGGCGATGAGATCTCGCTCGCCGGACGCATCGTTGCGGTGGCCGACTCCTACGAGGTGATGACGGCGGTGCGGCCCTACCGCAAGCCCATCGGTGTGACCGCGGCCCGCCAGGAGCTGGTGAAGTGCTCGGGTGCCCAGTTCGATCCGGTTGTCGTCCGTGCATTCCTCAACATCTCGGTGGGACGGCTCTGGCGAGTCGTCGGCATGGGATCGTGGATTGCGCAGCTGCCGGTCATCGGCTGGGTCGATCGCCTCGGATGGAACTGGGGAGCGGCGATCATGTCCGGGACGACTGCGATCGGTCTGACCGTTCCCAGCCTGGTGCCGAGGCCGGCGCCGCTCCCCACCCCGACCTCGGGGATATCAGTCGTCTCCACCGGCACAATCCCTGGGCAGTCCGGTGGCAGCGAGCCGGGCGCCGCCGGATCCGGGTCGACGACCGGGGGATCCACCACAGGGCAGTCGACTTCGAACACCCCGGCACCCGTCTTCGGCGGCGGAACCGCGCCGACCGGTCAACCCGGTGGCGGCCCGAGCGCCACGCCGGCTCCGGGCAGTCCGTCGCCCTCCACTCCACCGATCGCTACTCCGACACCCCTCCCCGGACCGACTCCACCGCCAGCACCGACGCCGTCTTCGACGCCGACTCCCACACCGAACCCGACACCATCTCCGACACCGACGCCCCCACCCGACCAGCCCCCGGTCGTTACCGTGAACCCGATCGGCATTCTGCTCCTTGGTGGTGTCGCCACTGGCTCGGGTACCTTTGCGGATGCCGATGTCGCCGGTGATACGTTCACGGCGACTGTCAATTACGGTGATAACAGCCCCACGACGGCCCTCACGCTCACGGGAACGACGTTCAAGCTGAACCACCGATATTCGTCGCTTCTCGGCTCGTTCACGATCACGGTGACGGTGACCGACGGTGAGGGTATGTCCGGCATCGGCACCACCACCGTCACGGTGATCCTCTAGCGGCGTTTCCGGCGACAGTTTCCCCGCGAACCGTGCGGAGACGGGCCCCAGAGCCTCTCGCAGGTCACGGTATAATTCGCGCCAAGCCCAGGCCAATTGCGATCGCTCCGCGGCACCTTTGCACGTTTCGAGGATCACGGCGGGCGCGAGGAGGACGTTGTGCTGCAAGCGAGTCACGCCGACCGTTTCTCATTCGGGCTTTGGACGGTCGGATGGCAGGGAGTTGACGTTTTCGGGACGGCGATTCGCGCTCCGCTCGACCCCGAGGTTGCCGTCGCAAAGCTCGCTGAGCTGGGCGCGTACGGAGTCAGCTTCCATGACAACGACGTCTTTCCTTTCGATGCGACAGCCGCCGAGAAGAGCAGCGCCATCCAGCGATTGCGCCGCGCCGTCGACGCTGCCGGACTGGTGATCCCGATGGTGACGACCAATCTCTTCTCGCACCCGGTGTTTCGTGACGGCGCATTCACCGCCAACGATCGAGAGGTTCGACGTTTCGCGCTGCGCAAGGTGGCCGACAACCTCGACATCGCCGCCGAATTGGGTGCGGGAATCATCGTCTTCTGGGGCGGCCGTGAGGGCGCCGAATCGGGCGCCGCAAAGGATGTTCGCGCCGCCCTCGACCGCTACAAGGAGGCGTTCGACATCCTCACCGGGTACGTCATCGAGCAGGGCTACAACATGCGTTTCGCCATCGAGCCCAAGCCGAACGAACCGCGCGGCGATATCTTCCTTCCGACCATCGGACATGCGCTGTCCTTCATCAATGAGCTCGAGCATTCCGAGATGGTTGGCCTCAACCCCGAGGTCGGTCACGAGGAGATGGCAAGCCTGAACTTCGCACACGGCCTTGCTCAGGCGCTGTGGCACGGCAAGCTGTTTCACGTCGACCTGAATGGCCAGAACGGACCTCGCTACGACCAGGATCTTCGTTTCGGCGCCGGAAACGCCCGCGGCGCATTCTGGACGGTGGATATCCTCGAGTCCGGCGGGTACGAGGGTCCACGCCATTTCGATTTCAAGCCCCCGCGTACCGAGGACATGGAGGGCGTCTGGGAAAGCGCCGCCGCCTGCATGCGCAATTACCTGTTGCTGCGCAGCCGGACGCACGCGTTCCGGGCGGATCCCGAGGTGCAGGCAGCACGCGTGGCGGCGCGCCTCGACCAGCTTGCGCAGACGACCCTGGCTCCCGGAGAGACGCTCGCATCCATGCGCTCGCAGACGCTTGACATCGAGGCGACCGCAGCGCGGGGGATGGCGTTTGAGCGACTCGACCAGCTCGCCCTCGACTACCTCTACGGCATCCGCTCCTAGCGCCGTGGCGCCGAGCTCGGGAGCACTCGTCGGCATCGACGTCGGGACGTCGTCCGCGAAGGGCATCGCCGTCGACCCCGATTCGGGACAGGTTCTGGCCATCGCCGAGCACGAATACCCGGTCAGCTCGCCCCACCCGGGATGGATGGAGCAGCAGCCCCAGGTGTGGCTGACGGCGACCGAGGACGTGCTCGCTCGTCTCCGAGCCGATGCGCCCGAGATCCTCGGCATCGGCTTCTCCGGACAGATGCACGGGCTCGTGTGTCTCGACGCCGACGGTGCGGTGATCCGACCCGCGATCCTGTGGAATGACCAGCGATCCGCGCCCCAGTGCGCGGCGCTCGAGGCCGGTGACGGCCTTGCGCGCTTGCTCCGCCTCACCGGAAACCGCGCCCTGCCCGGATTCACCGCGCCCAAATTGCTCTGGATGCGCGAGAACGAGCCGGAGGCGTACGCGCGCATTCGCCGGATATGCCTTCCCAAGGACTACGTTCGCGACCAGCTCGTGGGCACGCATCGAATGGACGTCGCCGACGCCTCCGGGACGTTGCTCCTCGATGTCGGTGCGCGGCGCTGGAGCGGCGAATTGCTCACGCAACTCGACATCCCCCGATCGTGGTTGCCCGAGCTTGCCGAGAGCCCGGACGCGGTCGGCACCCTCGACGGTGTGCCGGTCGCCGCCGGGGCCGGAGACCAGGCCGCGGCTGCGGTGGGCGCGGGGATCACGGAGCCCGGCCCACTGTCGGTCGTCCTCGGCACCTCAGGCGTGGTGCTGGCCGCCACCGACGGCTTCCTCAGTGACCGAGAAGGTCGTGTCCACGCCTTCTGTCATGCCGCCCCGGGGCGGTGGCTGGTGATGGGCGTGATGCTCTCAGCGGCCGGGTCGCTCGCCTGGTACCACGACACGCTTCTGCGCGACGTCGCCTTCGACACCATGCTCGGTGAAGCCGAGCTGGTGGCGCCCGGAAGCGAGGGGCTGACCTTCCTCCCCTACCTCGCGGGCGAGAGGACGCCGTATGCCGACCCGGATGCTCGCGGCGCCTTCTGCGGGCTCTCGATCACGCATGGGCGTGGGGCCCTGACCCGAGCGGTGCTTGAAGGGGTGGCCTTCGCGCTGCGCGACTGCCTGGACGTCGTCCACGAAGTCGGCGCGACCACCGCGCGGGGCCGCGTCTCGGGCGGCGGATCGAGAAGCCGGCTCTGGCTCCAGATCGTCGCCAGTGCCCTCGAGGTCCCGCTCGAGATCATGGCCACCGACCAGGGCTCGGCATTCGGCGCCGCGCTGCTCGGCGGCGTGGCCTCGGGTGTCTATCGGGATCTCGGGGAAGCAGCGGACGCGTGCGTCCGCGTCACCGAGGTCATCGACCCGGTTGCCGCGTGGATCGAACCGTACCGCGAGGCGCGGCGACGCTTTCGCGGCTACTATCCGGCGCTGCGCTCGGTGCGCTGACAGCGCCCCGTCAGGCCGATCGGCGTTCGGCGGACCGGGCCGGTACCAGCGTGGGCTCGTCCAGCACTCGATTCAGCGCAAGCTCGGCGGCACCGAGAAGCGGTCCGTCGGCGCCGAGCTGGGTCGGCCGGATGAGCTCGTCGAGCTCTTTTGAGGGGGCCATGACCCGGGCGCGCAGCTCGGTGTCGACGGTTCGTTCAACCATCGGCCACATGGTGGCGAGCCAGCCGCCGAGCACCACGCGCTGCGGGTTGAAGACGTTGACGAGGCCGGCGAGCCCGATCCCCAGCCAGCGTCCAACGTCCTCGATGGCAGCTNNCGCGCTGTGGGTTGAACACGTTGACCAGACCGGCCAGACCGGTGCCCAGCCAGCGTCCGACGTCTTCCACCGCGGCAAGTGCGACCGGGTCGCCCCAGGCCGCTTTCCGGAGCAGACGCGTGACCGCTTCCGGCTTGTAGTTCTTCTCGACGATGCCGACCCGGCGCAGGATCGCCGGGCCTCCGATCTCCGTCTCCCAGCACCCGATCGCGCCGCAGCGACAGCGCTCGCCGAGGGGATTCACCTGGAAGTGGCCCACCTCGCCCGCGCACCCGGCCGCTCCGACCAGCGGCCTGCCGTCGATGACCAGGCCGCCGCCGACGCCGACCTCGCTGGAGACGTAGACAAGATGGTGCACGCCGACGCCTGCTCCCCAGGTGTGCTCGGCGAGCGCACCGAGGTCCGCCTCGTTGGCGATGGTCACCGGAAGGCTCGATCCGAGGCGGTCTGCGACCAGGCGGCCAAAGGGAACGTCGCGCCACCCGAGGTTCGGCGCGAAGTGGACGAAGCCGTCGGCGCGCCGGACGACCCCGGCGACGGCGATCCCGAGCCCGGAGACCCAGCACCCGGATGGGATCGATGCCTGGGCGGTGAGGATGAGCTTGCCGATGTCCTCGATGGTCTGGTCGACCGCGAGACGGCGCGGCTGGTGGGTTACCCGGGCGCGGTGCAGGATCCGGCCGCCGAGCCCGACGACCGCGGCCGACAGGGAGTTGACCGCGATCTCGGCGGTGATCGCCGCCGCGCCGTCGGGATTGGGGCGGGCGACCAGCGACGGCCGCCCCGGCGCCCCCAGGCGAGCCGGGTCTCCCTCTTCCACCAGGCCGCGTGTGCGCAGGTCGGCCACCAGCTCGCCGATCGTGCTTCTGGTCATGCCGAGGGTGCCGCCGATCTCCGAACGCGACAGGGCCCCCGACTGATGGAGGTGGCGGAGCAGCAGGCTCAGGTTGTGACGTCGGACCGACTCCGGCGAGGCCATGGGGCTCATACGGAGACGGATCAGGCCCGGGGCTGCGCGCCGCGGCGAGAGAGGACGTCGATGGTTCCGGCCGCCAGGAGCACGAGCGCCACGACCACGTCGATCCATTCGGATGAGACGCCGAGCAGGAAGAGCCCGTTGTAGATCCCGCCGATGACCAGGCCGCCGAGCACCCCATGGATGGTCTTGCCCCGGCCACCGAAGAGGCTGGTGCCGCCGATGACCGCAGCCGCCACCGCAAGGAGGACGTAGCCGTTGGCGTCCTTGATGACGTTGGTGGTCAGCGAGACCTGCCACGACGCGAAGAGGACGCCGGCGATGCCGGCCGTCAAGGAGGCCAGAACAAAGCCCCACGTGCGGATCTTGGGGAGGCTGACTCCGGCGCGGCGGGCCGCTTCGGGATTACCGCCGATTGCGTAGACGTAGCGTCCGAAGCGAGTGCGCTGGAGCAGAAACGTCCAGGCGACCACAACCACCAAGACGATGGGAATGATGTAGGGAAGACCCTCGATGGTCCCGAAGTGCGCCCGGTTCACGTTGCAGACAGCGACGACCACAACGCCGGCCACCACCGCAACCGCGATCTTCAGCACTGTGAGGCTGGCGGGCGGAGCCACCAGACCGGAGCGGCGCCGGCGAGAGTCGCGCAGCCACACCCAGCTTGCCGCAACCACCACGACGACCGCGAGGAGGATCCAGCTGACCAGCGTCGAGAACTTCCCGTAGAAGAGGTCGTACAGCACCACCTCGTTGTTGTAGTGGGAGTTGCCGATCCCGACCAGGCTGCCCCCGAGCACGATGATGCATACCCCCTCGAGGACGAGGAGCCCGCCCAGGGTGACGATGAACGACGGCATCTTGAGTCGGGCAACCATGGTCCCCTGGATCAATCCGACCGCCGAGCAGACGAGCAGCGCGAGGATGATCGCCACCCACCACGGCAACCCCAGCCCTCCCGGTTGGACCAGCTCGGCAACGAGCACCGCGCCCAACCCCATGACCAGCCCAACCGAAAGATCGATCTCACCAAGGAGCAGGGCGAAGATCTCGGCGATCGCCAGGAGCATGTAGATGGTGCTCTGCTCGAAGAGGTTGACCAGGTTCTGGGGGGAAAGGAACTTCCCGTTGGCGATCTGAAAGGCGACGGCGACGACGATGATGCCGAGCAGGACGGGGAGGACGCCGCTCTCACCGTTGCGGATGCGTTGCAGCCAGGCGCGGAGATACTCCCCCAGGGATTGGGCGAGGAGCTCCGGGGGCACCTCGGCGGCTGCGGACCCGGGGGCGGCCGCGGTCAGGTCGACCAGGGGCTCGGCGGCGGCGATCGGCGCATCGTTCTCTCTCCCGGCCATGGCTCAGGCACTCTCCTTGACGGTGGCGCCCACCGGCAGGGACGATCTCCCGTTCTTGCCGCCGGTGGTCATGTACTCGATGACACTCTGCCGGTCGAAGCCGGAGGCCGGTCCCTCGGCCACCATCCTGCCGAGGTGGAGGACGGCGATCCGGTCGGCCACCTCGAAGACGTCGTTGAGGTTGTGGGAGATCACCATCACCGCCAGGCCGTGGTCACGGAGGCGGCGCACTAGGTCGAGCACCATCTTGGTCTGGACCACCCCCAGGGCCGCGGTGGGCTCGTCGAGGAGGACCACCTTGGAGTTCCACATCACCGCCTTGGCGACCGCCACCGACTGGCGCTGCCCTCCCGAGAGCGAGGCCACCGGCTGGCGGATGGAGCGCACCGTGGTCACCCGCAGGCTGCTCAGCGTCTCGGCCGCCGCCCGCTCCATGGAATCCTCGTCGAGCAACCCCCGGCGGAGCCGCTCCCGTCCCAGGAACATGTTCTGGACGATGTCGAGGTTGTCGGCCAGAGCGAGATCCTGATAGACGGTCTCGATGCCCAGGCTCGCCGCGTCGCGGGTGGTGCGGATGTGCACCGGGCGGCCCTCGAAGAAGATCTGCCCGTGGTCGATCTGGTGGACCCCGGCGATGCAGCGGGTGAGCACCGACTTGCCCGCGCCGTTGTCACCGCACAAGCCGGTCACCTGGCCGGCGGGCAGATCCAGGTTCACCTGGTAGAGCGCCTGGACCGCACCGAAGTGCTTGTCGATGCCCCGCAGCTTCAACAGCGGCTCCGATGACGCCGTCGCCTCGCCACTCACCCCGGCTCCGGGGTCGTGATTCATCTCAGTCGCCTCAGATCAATGAGTCGTCGATGGCATTAACGTGATCGCCGCGGCTTGAACCGGCGGCTCCTCGTAGCCGTCTCGTGTTCCGGACCGCCCCCCAATCTCCTGGTGATGCCGACCGCCTGGGATGAGGGCAAGCCGGGCCGCCCCGAAGGGCGACCCGGCCGCTCCACTGAGAAGGCGCCCGCGATGGACGCATCCTCAGACGATTACGAGATGTTGTTCGCGGTGCAGAGCGCCGCACCAGCGATGGTGCAGATGGCCGACGCGGGGTCGAAACCGTCCTTGACCACGGTCTGCTCCATGTTCGCCGCGTTGACCCACGTTGCGGTCAGGAGCGACGCCGGCTCGCTGATGCTGGTGTTGGCCGGGTCGACGGTCGTTCCGTTGAGGAGCGATGCGGGCACGGTGTTACCGGAGAGGAGGATGTCAGCCACGGCGACGGCATCCTGGGCCTCCTTGTAGACCGGCTTGTACACGGAACCGCACTGGTAGCCCTCGAGGATCCATGCCATCCCCTGGGCGGTCGCGTCCTGCCCGGTGGTCGGGATCTTCTTCGCGGGCACGCCATCGCTCTTGAGGTCGGTGATCACCGCGTTCGCGAGCCCGTCGTTGGCCTCGATGGTCGCGTTGATCGATGGATGGCCGGTGAACTCCTGCTGGAAGATGGTCCCACCTTCGGTGTTGGACCACCCGGGCGAGAAGTTCTCACCGACGAGCGTCATTCCCTGGCTGTTGGTCGCGCCCGCAGTGACCGTTTTCGCCGATTGGCTCCACACGATCTTGTTGTAGCCGCTCGCGAACGAGATCGCGTTCGGGTCGGTGTCCTCACCGCCGTTGAGCACGAAGACCTGGGGCTTCGGGACGTTCCACGCCGTGACGCAGGTCAGGAAGCCGTTGCCGATCAGCTCGCCGACAGCCTCATTGTTGAAGCTGACGTAGTAGGTCTTTCCCGTTGGGGGGAAGGTGGCCCGGTCGTAGCTGATCAGGGTCACGCCCTTGGACTGGGCGAGCTGGGCGATGGCCAGGCCGGTCGGACCATCGAGCGGGCACATGATCAGGACCTTGGCGCCGAGGTTGATGTCCGCGTTGGCGTCGTCGAGCTCGGTCGCGTCGCTGCCCTGCGCGTTGTCGATCCGGAACTGGTTCTGGTTGAAGCCCGCATCCGCGAGTGCAGCGGTCAGGTACGGCTGATCGAAGTCAACCCAGCGAACCGAGGACGTCGTGTCGGGGAGGATCACGCCGATGAGCAGCGTGTTGGCGCCCTTGGTGGCGTACTGCGTCAGCGGCTTGAGCGAGCTCATCGTCGACGCGATGTCGGTGCTGAAGGCGCTGACGGTTATGGTCGACGGGACCCCGGGATTCGTGGCAGTCCCACCCGACGCTGGTGTCGAGGTGCTTCCGCACGCAGCAGCCACGAGGGCGCCTGCGGCAACCACGGTCAGCTTGCTCGCCTTCGAGAATTTCTGGGACCCCCGGCCCCTAACAGCATCTTGCAATCGCATCAGCGCTTTGTCCTCCACCGGAAACCCACTGTCTGCGACGCCATCCGCTCCGGTAGCGACGAGCGTCGCCACCCAACTTCTGTGAGGCAGCGTCCGGATGGTTGGACAAGCGAGGAGGGTTTGTCAACTCCTCGAACGAAAAATCACCCTATCGGGGGATTTTTCGTGCTCGACGCCTATTCACACGGGCTGAGTCGGGATTGTGGGCACGGTCCGAGTGCCTCACGGAGGCTGCCCTGAGCGCCCCGGCTACTCCTGGTCGGTGGGGCGGATGAGCACCTCGTTGACTGCCACATGGCGCGGCCGGGCGACGATGTAGGCGATCGCATCCGCGATGTCCTCGGCGGTGAGGCGCTCCATCCGACCGAAGCGCTCCTGGAGGCCACTCAGCACTTCGGGCCGGTTGTGCGACGCGAGTTCCGTGGCGGTGGCGCCAGGCTCGACCAGCGACACCCGGACATGGCGAGTGGTGATCTCCTTGCGCAGCGCATCGCTGAAGGCCCCTACACCATGCTTGGTCGCCTCGTAGACGCCGCTGCCGCTGCGGGTCTCACGGCCGGCGACCGAGCTGATGTTGACCAGGTCGCTCACCCGGCGCGGGCTGTCCTCAGCGGCGCGGAGGAGGTGGGGCAGCGCGGCGTGCGTGCAGTAGAGCAGCCCGAGGAGGTTGATCTGCACCATGCGCTCCCACTCCTCCACCGGTGCGTCGATGACCGGGCCGAGGAGCATCACCCCGGCGTTGTTCACCAGCGTATCGAGGCGGCCGAGCTCGCCGACGGTCCGTTCAACAGCACGGTCGGCCTCGTCCTGCTGCGTGACGTCGGCCGTGATCACGGTCACCGTCGCGCCGTCGCCTCGGAGCCGCGCGGCGAGCTCCTCCAACCGATCGGCGCGGCGGGCGACCAGCGCCACCATGGCCCCCAGTCCTGCCAGCGACACGGCGGTGGCTGCGCCGATCCCGCTCGACGCACCGGTGACCAGCGCGACGGTTGCGTCGAGGGGTCGCTCTGCGGTCGCCATGAGGCGAGTAGATTGCCACGCCCGTCATGTCAGAGTCGCGGTATGGACAGTGATGGTTACGGCTACACCTCAGACGATCGCAGCACCGCTCGACTTCTCGAGGATCTTCGGACCCTCTCGCCACTCGGGATCGAGCGCGCCGCACACGGATGGGACACCCACGGGCTCCCCCACCTCGACACATATCGCGCGGCGGAATCAGCGGCACTCGCCGCGATCGAGAATGCGCACCGCACCTCGGAATGGGAGGCCCTGCACCGTCAGATCCTCGACCTCACCGAGGGTCGCACCTCGCTGGTGTCGTGGAAGGTCGAACACGGCCAGACCGGCCACCACGCCGAAGCCGCGGCGCTGGGAGCGGGGCTTGCCCTCGACGCGGCCGGGCGTCTTGACCGCGCTCACCTCGAGACCCTGGTGCGCCCCATGGCCGAGGCGCTTCCGTGGCTCCTCAGCGTGCCCGACTGAGGCGGGTGGTCGGCCGGTCCCTCATGGGAGCTACTCGCTCACCAGCTCGTAGTCGGGATTGAGGATCGCAAGCCTGCGTTGCCACGACCCGACCATCCCTTCGACGATGAGACGCGCGCCGGGTTCGATGCCGGGAATCTTCGGACGTCCCTGAAACACCAAGAGCAGGACGCCGGTGTCGTCGGTGATCTCGCACTCGAGGTTCGCCGTCCCTTTTGCCGTCTGCACGCGCAGTGAGCGAATGCGTCCCGCGACGCGAACCCGGGTGCGCCAGGTCACGTCGCTGATGGGGATGGTGCCGGTCGCCCGGCGGGCGAGCTCCCGGTCGACGCCGGCGCTGCGCATCGGCTTGCGGCGGGCCGCCTCGGGACGGNNAACGGAACAATCGTCGCGGCAACATGGGCGACGCTGCCAACCGCGTCCGCGATGCGATCCGCGCTGCGGTCGTGGAGCACTCGCGCGAGCCGCGAATGAAATGCTCGGCGCGGGAGGAGCACGGTGCACTCGGTCTTGCCGTCGGCGACGATATCGGCGACATACTCCAGTGCGGCGCGTTCCAACCGACGGTCACGGCACTCCACGATATCGAGCGGCAGATGCGCCAGGCCGAGCCTGCTCCACTCATCCTTGAGCTGTTCGGTCGCGGCCGCGTCGATGTTGAAGTGCACCGCACGCAACTCGTCCGGCCGCAACGTTCGAGCGTACTGCACGGCGCGCGCCGNNGCCGCCGCCATGTCGAGCTGACCGATCAGCACCAGCACGACATGGCGTTGCAGGACTGGCGCCTCAGCGGCAGCGGCCGCCCCGGTCTCGAGCTGCTTCTCCTCGGTCACGTACTGCCTGTGCAAGCGGATCAGCCCGTAATACAGCGGTGGTCCTATCACAGCCACGATCCAGGCGCCCTCGAAAAACTTGGTGACCAGGAGAATGCCCACGACAGCGACCGAGAGGACTCCCGCAAACCCGTTGATCACCGCGCCGAGGCGCCATCGCTTTGCGCGGTGGGTCAGATGATGCTTGAGCATGCCGAACCCGGCAA
>PKWB01000210.1 GCA_003131685.1 Candidatus Dormiibacterota bacterium | reverse complement strand
GACGGGTCGGTGATCACCTCCTGATACCCGGTCATGCAGGTGTTGAAGACGACCTCGCCGTTCTGGGCCTGCTCCAACGGCGCGCCGAAGAGGATTCCCTCATACGTCGCACCGGATTCGAGAGCGAGACGCCCGCGCAGGTCAGACATTGGTGACCTGCTCCGAGACGATCGGCACGCGCGCCGGGTCCTGATGGATGACGCGACCACCGGCCATGGTGAGCAGGATGGTGCCGCGCAGCTTCGCGCCGAGCAGCGGCGTGTTGCGAGAGCGCGAATGCATCGGCGTCGCGCCGACGGTCCACTCGGTGTTGGGATCGAAGAGCGTGCACGTCGCTGATTCACCGATCCTCAGTCGCGGCTCCGGGACACCCGACGAAGGTCCGAGAATCCGATGCGGCCCAACGGTCAAACGCTCGACCAGCGTCGCCAGCCACTCACCACCCATGCCGCCGATGGTGATGCAGGTGGCGAGCGCGGTCTCGAGTCCGATCAAGCCCGGTGCCGCCTCATCGTAGTCGAGCGCTTTCTCCGATGCGGGGTGGGGTGCGTGGTCGGTCGCCACCGCCTCGATGAGACCTTCGCGCAGCGCCTGCACGAGTGCCACCCGGTCGCGCTCCGCGCGCAGCGGTGGGTTCATCTTGCGCAGCGACTGCGGGTCCGGCTCCTCCGCGACCGGCAGCCACATCGAGAGATGGTGCGGCGTCACCTCGGCGCTCACCGCGAGCCCCTGGTGACGCGCGCGCCGCAGTGAGGCGACCGATCCCTCTGCGGACAGATGCTGGAGGTGCAGATGACCGGAGCGCGCGTGTGACAGCGCGCGAATCGCGAGGTTCACAGCGCGCGTCTCGGTTTCGACGGGACGGATCGGGCTGCGCGTCACCGGACCCTGGGTCGCGTTGGCCTGGGCGATCATCTCCTCGTCCTCAGGGTGCACGAACACCGCGCGGGAGAGATGCGCGGTTTCCGCCAGCGCAATGGCCAGCTGGCGCGGCGACACGCCGTTGCGGCCGTCGTCGCCGAGCGCGACCGCGCCCGCCTCGACGCACTTGCGAATATCGACCAGTTCCTCGCCGTCAAGCCCGCGAGTGAGCGCGGCGATCTGCAGGATCGAGACCGGCAGATTGCTCGCGGCGAGGCGCGCCTCGGCGACACGTTCCGGCGTGTCGATCGGTGGTGTGGTGTTGGCCATCGCCACGATGTGCGTGAACCCACCGGCCGCAGCCGCGCGGGCTCCACTTGCCAGGGTTTCGGCCTCGCCGTCACCGGGCTCACGGAGGTGCGTGTGCAGGTCGAGGAACCCTGGGCAGAGCACGCACGGCTCGTCGCCCTGTGCCGGCGTCAGGTCGACCACCGGCACGCCCGCCGCCTCGATGTGGTGGTAGATGGCCAGGATCTTTCCACCGTCGAGCCAGACGTCCTGTCCGGCGGCGTCCAGCCGCCCGAGCGGGTCGATGACCCGCACGCCCCGCAGGATCCCGTTCACGGCAGGGTGCTCCGGCGCAGCCATGCGCCGTCGACGCCATCCACTTCGCGCAGGCGGACAAAGACGCGGTCCCCGGACGCGGTGGGCACGTTCTTGCCGACGTAGGTGGCCCGCAGCGGCAGCTCGCGATGGCCGCGGTCGATGAGCGCCAGGAGCTCGACGGCCGCCGGGCGCCCGCAGTCCACCAGGGCGTCGAGGGCCGCACGAAGCGTGCGCCCGGTGAAGAGCACGTCGTCGACCACGATCACGACCGCGCCATCGATGCGTGGCGCTGATCCTCCATCGACGTCGTACAGGGTTGGCTGCGGCGCCGCCGGCCGCGGGCGATCATCGCGGTGCGCGCTCGGGTCAAGGGTCGCCACCGGCAGGGGAGCGTGCCCGAGGCACACGAGCTGGTGGGCGACAGCGCGAGCCAGCGGCACACCGCGGGTCGGGATGCCCACCAGGACGACGTTCTCCAGCGCCGGGTGTCGCTCCGCAATCTCGTGGGCCAGCCGCACCGTGATGCGCTGGATTGCGCCGGCATCGAGGAGCTGCGGGCTGTCGTCGAGCGACTGGGCGAGGACGTTCATGAACCCACCGTCATGCGAGCAGCATCTCGAGCAGGGCCATCCTGATGGCCACGCCGTTCGCCGCCTGCCGGAAGTACGCCGCCCGCGGGTCGGCATCGACCTCGGGCGCGATCTCGTCGACCCGCGGCAGTGGATGCATCACGATCGCGGTTGCGGGGAGCTGCCGCATGATCGCGCTGTCGATGCGGATCGCACTGCGTGCCTGCTCGTACTCGAGCGGGTCGGTGAAGCGCTCCTTCTGGACGCGCGTCTGATACACGACATCGACATCGTCGAGCACGTCGGTGAGCTGCTCCGCGAGCCGGCACTCGACCCCGCGCGCCTCAAGCCGGGCGAGGATGTCGCCACCGACCTGGATGACCGGTGGGGCGACGAACGTCATCCGCACCCCCGGGTAGAGCGCGAGCAGAAGCGCGAGCGACCGGGCGGTCCTGCCGAAGCGAAGATCCCCGCAGAAGGCGATCCGCACCCCCTCGATGCGGCCGAGCTCGCGCTCGATCGTGTAGAGGTCGAGGAGCGCCTGGGTCGGGTGCTCGCCCGGACCATCCCCGGCGTTGACCACGGGCACCGATGCGACACTCGCCGCTCGCGCGGCCGCCCCGGCCTCGTCATGGCGCAGCACGATGAGATCGGCATACGTCGACACCATGCGCACGGTGTCCTCGAGCGTCTCCCCCTTGATCGCGCTGGAGAAGGTGCGCGCCGCCTCGGTGCCGATCACGGCGCCACCGAGACGGAGCATCGCCGATTCGAAGCTCAGGCGCGTGCGCGTACTCGGTTCGTAGAAGAGCGTCGCCATGATGCGGTGCGCCAGGCGGTCGTCACGAACGCCGTCGAGGGCGGTGGCGCGCCGGAAGAGGACGTCGAGCAGATCGCGATCGAACTGCTCGGCGGTGATCACGTGGCCGAGCATCCGGTTCCGCGCGGTTGTTGCCGTCGTGGCGCTTCGCCCTCCAGCCCGGACGGGTTCGGGCAAGGGCGGCCGCGCAGCGGCGCCGCGATCCCTTGCCGGCCTCTCCGGACCTGCTTGAAGTGGATGCGTTTCGCGGACTCTACCTTAGAGTGTTGTCATGGCACTCGGCGACGTCGGCAAGCTGCTCCTGATCGGGGGAGCGATGGCTCTGGTGATCGGCGGTGTCCTCATCCTGCTGACCCGTGCGGGTGTGACCCAGCTGCCCGGCAGCATCTCGGTGAGCAGCGGGAGCTTCTCGTTCTTCTTCCCGGTGGCCTTCTGCATCGTGGTCAGCGTCGTCCTCACCGTGGTCATCAACCTGATCCTCCGCCTCCGCCAGTAGCTGAGCGGGACGTGACCGACGCGCAGAGGGAGCTCACGATCACGCCCGACGGGGCGTTCTCCCTGGCAGCGGCGGCAAGCTTCGGCTTCGGTCCAAACACGGGGCGTCCCAGGCCCGACGGGGATTCGATGTCGCTGGCGTTCGTCGCCGACGACCTCGTGCATCACGCGGCCGCGCACGTGACCCAGGACGCGGACGGCGTTCTCAACTGCCGCGTCTACGGCGACGCCGAACCCAACCGGGTCGTGGCCCAGGTGCGCCGCGTCCTGTCACTCGACCAGTCCGGCTTGGGCTGGGCAGAGGTCGGCGCCCGAGATCCGGTGATCGGCCGGCTCCAATCGGAGTTGCCAGGTCTGCGTCCTGTGCTGTTCCACTCGCCCTACGAGGCCGCAGCCTGGGCGATCCTCAGCCAGCGCAGGCATCGAACTCAGGCGACCGCAGTTCGTAAACGCCTGTCCGCGGCGCACGGGCGGGTGTTCCAGCTTCCCGGCGGCGAGCGCGAATCCTTCCCAACGCCGGCCGAGCTGCTCCGCATCGACGCCTTTCCGAGCCTGGAGCCGCAGCGCATCGACCGCCTCCACGCGATTGCCCGGGCAGCGCTCGACGGGCAGCTCGACCCGGCCAGGCTGCTGGGCATGCCGCCGGACGATGCGATGGCCGCGCTGCAACTGCTGCCCGGGATCGGTCCGACCTACGCCGGGCTGATCCTGCTCCGCTCGACCGGCGCCACCGACATCCTGACCCTCGGCGAGCCCCGCATCCCGTCGTACATCCGCCATTTCTACGAGCTCAAGCAGCCCGCGATCCCTGCCGAGCTCGCGACCCTGGCCGAGGTCTGGCGACCCTTCCGGACCTGGACCTGCGTGCTCATCCGCGTGGCCGGTGACCGCGACGGTCTCGCCTGGGAACCTCAGTCAGGCGGCGGCAGGTAGCGGCCTCCGACGATCCGGCCGCCAGCGATGGCGAACGCCCAGGTCGCTCCCTTGGCCCACTGCATCCCGCCGGTCATGGGCACACGGGAGTCAGCGAGGCTGGTCACGATCGACGCCATGACATCGCCGTGCGTGCAGAGCACCGACCCGGGAGTCGACGCGAGCCGGCCCATCGCCCAGGACGGTTCCTCGCCCTCCGCGAGGCGACCGTCCTCCTCGACTCGTAGCCCCACGGCCTCAGCGAGCGGAGCGACCGTCTCGAGGCAGCGGACGTACGGGCTGGACACGACGCTCCGCGTGGTGGCCGCCAGGATGCGCGCCAGTCCGGCGGCCTGGATGCGCCCCGCCTCGGTCAGTGGTCGCTCGCGGTCCGGACGCGTCCAGCGCTCGCGTGACCCCGCCTTGGCATGGCGGACGAGGTAGCTGGTTGCCTCATCGCCAGGCACGCGACCACCCCTCCTCGACGCGCTTCCACACGGCCGGCCACCCGGTTCGGGCTCGAGCTGCCGCGTCTCGCTGCTGGGCGACCAGCTCGCCAGCGGCGAAGAGCGCCGTCTCGTGAACTCGTGGCGCAGCCGATCGATCACGCAGCCACGCCTCGGCCACCACCGCGTCGTGCAACTCCCCGAGCACCTCCTGGAGGGCCGCGACCTCCCGCGCGAACTTCGCGGCATTCTTGCCGGTCGCCGCGGCCGCCGCCTCGGCCGCGTAGCGACAGCGCTTGGCCCTGATGCGCAGGTCGTGGAGCTGCTCGTCGGGAACATCGCCGCGGGCGGCGAGCGCGCCCGACCTGAGCGATCGCCACGGCTTGCGGACCAGGCCGGGGAGCACCTCGCGCGCGGGCGATGCCGACAGCTCGGTGAGCACCGGCGTGCGGGCCGCCGCCACCAGGTGATCGATCACGTCGATGTAGCGCTCGGTGTTCATGGCGTTGACGAGGTGCCGCCGCGCCGATCCAACCTGCGTGCCCAGGGGCGCGACGACTGCCAGTGCCGGGCGCCGGTCGGCCGGGGGCAGCGTCCCGGCCGCGGCGCGCAGACGGTCACGCAGGACCTCTGCATCTCGAACCCTCCCGAGCTCGCCACCCAGCCAGCGGAGATCGTCGCGGAGTCTCTCGGCCCAGGACTCATCGAGGAGCGCACGGAAGGTCCGCAGGTCGCTGCGCAGCCGCCGGGTTGCCACCCGAGCCTGGTGGACGTCCTCGGGATGAACGCCCAGCCGCACCCCCGGGTCATGGCGGATGAGGCGGATCACCGATGTGCTCAACGACCGGCGCACGACGTCACCGGCGGTAGCGGCACCGCCGAGGGTGACCGAGCCGACCTCCGGCGGCGGTGTGCCCACCAGCCCGAGCGCTCGGGCGACCAGGGCGCGCGGACGCGACGGCTGCGCTCCGGCGGACTGGTACCGGGTGGCGATCAGGTCGAGCAGCGGACCGCTGTCGCTGAACAGCTCGATCTCGCGAAAGCGCTGCGTGATCCGAGGGCCCGAGTACACCGAGACGGTGTCGTCGACGAGGCGCGCCAGCACCGCCCCATCGGCGTCGAGCAGCACCGTCTCCACGGTCACCGTGACCAGACGGGCGACCAGTTCGATCGGCGCGTTGCGTGCGTACACGCGCACGAGCTGCAGCGCCTGATCCGAGGGCTGATCCGGGGAGCCGTCGAAGTGCAGCTCGGCGCCGTCCGGTGCGGCCATTCCTTCGCCGGTCGGCGGAAGGCGCAGCACCCACCCCGGATCCGCCGAGTACTCGAGCGAGACTCCCCAGCGAGCCAGACGGAGTTCGGCGGTGTCCCAATGCGTGGTCCGGAGCTTGCGAACCGGTTCGACGATCACCGCCGCTGCCTGGCCGATGCCGTCGAGCGGCTCGGGCGAGAACGTGATCGGCACCTCGAGACGGAGTGCGCGTCCGAGCTCCGCCCCCTCCGGGGCGATCACAGTGCGGTGCGCTCGACCGCCAGCCTGTGCAGCTCTTCCTGTGCGTCGAGATGGCGAATCGTCGGCACCTTGTGCCAGCTCCCGTCGGGGTTGAGCTCGGAAGCGAGCACGTCGTCGGCGAGGAGCACGTCCATCACCTCGGCGAGTCGAGCCTGGAGGCGGGGGTCGATCACCGGCACCACGGTCTCGATTCTCCCGTCGAGGTTTCGCCCCATCAGGTCGGCGGATCCGATGTACCAGCGGTCGTCACCGAAGTGATAGATCCGCGAGTGCTCGAGGTATCGACCGACCAGTGAGCGCACCCAGATGTTCTCGGACATCCCCTTGACCCCGGGCCGCACTCCGCAGGAGCTGCGCACGATCAGGTCGATCCGCGCCCCAGCAGACGACGCCGCGTAGAGCGCCTCGATGACCTCAGGATCGATCAGGTGGTTGCACTTGATGATGATCCGGCCGTCACTGTGGGTCTGCGTGCGGATGAGCTCGACGATCCCGCTGCGCAGCGTGACCGGGGCGACCAGCAGGCGGCGGTACTGGCGCTGGCGGCTGTACCCGGTGAGGTAGTTGAAGAGGTCGGTGAGGTCCTCGCCGAGCTCGGTGTCGGACGAGAGCAGGCCGATGTCCTCGTAGAGCCGCGCCGTCTGGGAGTTGTAGTTCCCGGTGCCCATGTGGCAGTAGCGGCGGATCCCGGTGCCGGTGCGCCGCACCACCAGGGTCGCCTTGGCGTGCGTCTTGAGGCCGACGACGCCGTAGACGACGTGGACGCCGGCCTTCTCGAGCTCGGCGGCCCAGGTGATGTTCGCCTCCTCGTCGAATCGGGCGGTGAGCTCGACCAGGGCGACCACCTGTTTGCCGGACTCGGCGGCGCGGATGAGGGAGCGGACGATCGGGCTGTCGGGGCCGGAGGTCCTGTAGAGCGTCTGCTTGATCGCCAGCACGTCCGGATCGCTCACGGCCTGGTCGATGAACGCCTCGACGCTGCTCGCGAAGGACTCGTAAGGGTGGTGGACGAGGAGATCGCCCTCGTCGATCACCCGGAAGATGTCCACCTCGCCGTCCTCACTCGTGGACCTGGCCAGGGCGGGCGGGATCACCGGGGCGGGAAGCCGCTCCTTGAGGTCGGGCCGGTTGAGCTCGTAGAGGCCCCAGAGGCCGCTCAGGTCGAGGGGCCCGGCAACGGTGTAGACGTCCTCGCCGGAGAGTTCGAGCTCGCGCATGAGGAGCCGCTTGACCTCCTCGGTCATGGTGTCGTCGATCTCGAGNNAGGTCCTCGGCCTCCTCCTCCTCGAGCGCCGGGTCGGCGTTGCGCGTCACCCGGAACGGGTACTGGCCGATCACCCGCATCCCCGGGAAGAGGCGGTCGAGATGCGCGGCGATGACCTGCTCCACGGGGACGAAGCGCTCACCGTCCGGCATCACCACGAATCGCGGCAGCAACGGCGGGACCTTGACGCGGGCGATCCGCTGCTCGCTTCCTCGAGGCGCGCCAACCACGACGGCCAGGTTGAGGGACAGGTCGCTGATGTACGGGAACGGGTGCGCCGGGTCGACCGCGAGCGGGGTCAGAACCGGGAAGATGCGCTCCTCGAAGACCGCGTCGACGTGCTCCCGATCGCCGTGGTCGAGCGCCCCATAGTTGGAGAAGCGAAGGCCGACCTCGCCGAGGCGTTCGACGATGGCCCGGAACGCCCGCATCTGACGCGCCGTGAGGTCGATGGCACGGCGCTGGATCTCGGACAGCTGCTCGTCGACGGTCATGCCGTCAGGGCTCAGCGCCGCCACACCTGC
The DNA here is from genome assembly GCA_003131685.1 of Candidatus Dormiibacterota bacterium. Taxonomy (GTDB): domain Bacteria; phylum Chloroflexota; class Dormibacteria; order Aeolococcales; family Aeolococcaceae; genus Palsa-851. Next base: position 222 of record PKWB01000210.1, on the reverse strand, counting down.
CCGGCGCTGCTCGATCAGGCCGCCGACACGGACCTGGAAGAACTCGTCGAGGTTGCTGCTGGAGATGGCCAGGAACTTCGCCCGCTCGAGCAGGGCGCGGGAGGTGTCCTCGGCGAGCTCGAGGACGCGGGTGTCGAAATCGAGCCAGCTCAGGTGGCGGTTGATGTAGCGATGCCGGTCGCCGAGCTGGACGGGACGAGCCGGACGCCTGGGGGCGGCCGG
>PKWB01000076.1 GCA_003131685.1 Candidatus Dormiibacterota bacterium | reverse complement strand
TCGCGACCTGGTCGTTGCGGCTTCGCCCGGTGTGGAGCATGCCCGCGACCGGTCCGGACAACTCGAAGAGCCGGCGTTCCACCGCCGTGTGGATGTCCTCATCGCCGGGGGCCACCACGAACGTGTCGCCCGACAGTTCCGCCGCGATGGCGCGCAGCCCCGCGTCGATGGCGCGATGCTGCGCGACGGTGAGCACGCCGATGCTGCGCAGCATACGTGCGTGAGCGCGCGATCCGGCGACGTCGTCGGCGCCGAGACGGCGATCGACGGCGAGGCTCGATGTGTATGCCTCGACGCGTTCCGAGGTCGGTGCGCTCAGCCGGCCCGCCCAGACCTTCGGTGCGCGCGCGGCGCGCGCCCGCCGGTCAGGCGTCGCCACGCCGTCGCGTGCGCCGCTCGACGTGGAGTGGTGCGCTGTCGTCGAGTGCTCCCTGCACACGCGTCTGGGTGCGCAGCGGCAGGCCGAACAGTTCGATGAAGCCGCGCGCCGCCGCATGATCGAACGTGTCGCTCACGCGGTCATAGGTCGCGAGATTGTTGCTGTAGAGCGATCGGTCCGCGCGCCGTCCGACGACCTGGGCGACGCCGTCCTCGAGTCGCATCCGTACGGCCCCGGTCACATGCACCTGCGTCTCCTGGACGAACGCGTCGAGCGCGGTGCGCAGTGCTGAGAACCAGAGACCGTCGTAGACGAGCCGCGCCCACTCGTCGCCGACGATGCGCTGGAATCGCGCGACGTCGCGCGTGATCGTCAGGCTCTCGAGCGCGTGATGTGCCGCGTGCAGCGTGACCGCTGCCGGTGCCTCGTAGACCTCGCGAGACTTGATGCCCACGAGGCGGTTCTCCACATGGTCGATGCGGCCGATGCCGCATGCACCGGCGGTGGTGTTGAGCTCCCCAACCAATCGATCGCCTTCGAGCCTTCGGCCGTCGATGGAGACCGGGACACCGCGCTCGAATCCGATCTCGACGACCACACCCGGGGCATGGTCATGCGCGGTCCACTCATAGACATCGTCCGGTGGTTCGACCCATGGGTCCTCGAGCACGCCGGCCTCGATGCTGCGGCCCCAGAGGTTCGCATCCACAGAATACGGAGACGCCCTGGTGACCGGGACCTCGATGCCGTGCTCGGCGGCGTACTCGAGCTCCTGCGGGCGCCCCATGTCCCAGTCGCGAACCGGCGCGACCACGCGAAGCTCCGGCGCGAGCGCGCCGACGGCGACGTCGAACCGCACCTGGTCGTTGCCCTTCCCAGTGCATCCATGGGCGACGGCGGTCGCGCCCTCCTCGCGTGCGACGTCGACGAGCAACTTGGCGATGAGCGGGCGCGCCAGCGCGGTCGCGAGCGGATAGACACCCTCGTAAAGCGCACCGGCCGCGAGGGTTGGAAAGCAGAAGGCGTCGACGAAGATACGGCGGGCGTCGGCGACGTGAGCACTCAGCGCACCGGTGCGCAATGCGCGGGCCACGACGGCGTCGACGTCCTTAGACTCACCGAGGTCCGCCGTCAGCGTGATCACGTCGTAGCCGAGCTCCTCCTGCAGCCAGCGGATCGCCACCGAGGTGTCGAGGCCGCCGCTGTAGGCGAGCACGCAGCGCTCGCGGACGGTCACGCGTCCTCCTCCGACATCGAGTTGAGACGAAGCAGCAGACGCTGCGCGGCGGGGCGCGACCGCGCGATCACCAGCACCGTGTCATCACCGGCGATGGTGCCCGCAACCTCCTCGAATCGCGAACCGTCGAGGGCGCCACCCACCAGCGGTGCGCATCCCGGCGCGGTGTGCACGATGCCGAGGAGATCGACGAATTCGATGCCCTGGACGTGCTCGCGGATCGCGTTGCGCAGTCGCTGCATAGTCTGCTCCACGTCGAGCTCCGCGACCGGCGCCATGTAGCGGGGGCCGGCATCGTCGTGGACGCGGAGCAGGCCGAGCTCGCGGATATCGCGACTCACCGTAGCCTGGGTGACCGGGAACCGTCTGCGGTTGAGCTCGGCGACGAGGTCCTCCTGGGTACGGATCACCCCACCCCGAACCAGTGCGAGGATGGCGCGATGGCGCGCCGGTTTCGCCGCCGGACCGATCACGCGGGCGGTGGTCGCGCTCATGCGCCGGCGCCGGACCCGGCCACGGCGTCAAAGGCGCGGCTCAGGCGCAGCACCGCCTCATCGACCTCGTCGCGGGTGATGACCAGCGGTGGGACCAGCCGCAACGTGCGCTCGCCGATCGCATTGACGATCAGTCCCTCGTCCAACGCGGCGGCGACGACGTCGCGGGCGACGTCGCGGCTCAGCCCGATCCCCAGCATCAGGCCCCGGCCGCGCACCCCGGCGATCGGCGCGCCGCGGTCGGCAAGCGCGCTCAGCGACTCGGCGAGGTAATCGCCGACCTCGGCGGCGTGCTCGACCAGACCCTCGCTCTCCACCGCCTGCATCACCGCAACCGCAGCGGCGCAGGCGAGCGGCCCGCCTCCGAACGTCGAGCCGTGGTCACCCGGCTCGAAGACGTCAGCGCGAGGCGCCGCCAGGATCGCGCCGATGGGGACGCCGCCTCCGAGCGCCTTGGCGACGGTCATGATGTCCGGCGCCGCGTCCTCGTGCTGGTAGGCCCACCAGCGGCCGGTGCGTCCCATGCCGGTCTGGATCTCGTCGAGGATGAGGAGCACGTTGCGCTCATCGCACAGCCGCCGGATCGCCGCGAGCCGCCCCGGCTCGAGCGGGATCACGCCGCTCTCCCCCTCGATGGGCTCGAGCATCACCGCGCAGGTCGCGCTGTCGATGGACTGCTCGAGCGCTTCGAGGTCGCCGTAGGGGATGTGCACGAACCCTTTCGGCAGCGGCTCGAACTGCTTGCGGTAGCGGGGGTTCGCGGTGGCCGCAAGCGCACCCATGGTGCGTCCGTGGAACGCGCCCTGCGCGCAGACGATGACGTGCGCACCGTCGCGATGCATCTTCCCCCACTTGCGCGCCAGCTTGATGGCGCCCTCGTTTGCCTCGGCTCCGCTGTTGCAGAAGAAGACGCGCGACGGGAAGGCAGATGCGACCAAGAGCTCGGCGAGCTCGAGCTGCGGCTCCGTGTAATAGAGGTTGCTCGTGTGCATGAGCGTCGCCGCCTGGCCGGCAATCGCGTCGCGCAACGCCGGGTGATTGTGGCCGAGGACATTCACGGCGATGCCGGCGACCACGTCGAGGAGCTCGCGCCCGTCGTCGGTGGTGACCCACACACCGTGGCCGCTGCGCAGGGTGATCGGCTGGCGCTGATAGGTGTCCATGAGCGCGGTCTTCGCGCGCTCTGCCGGGGTGCGTCCGGCAGGCGCGCCGGCGTGTGTGCTCATGGCGTGTCGGTCCTGGTCAGCATGGTGCCGACGCCACGCTCGGTGAGCACCTCGAGGAGCAGGGCATGGGGGACACGCGCATCGATGATGTGGGTCGCGCAGCCGCCGTCGGTGGCTCGGATGGCAGCCTCGACCTTGGGGATCATCCCGTCACGGATGACTCCCGCGGCGAGGAGCTCCCGACCGCGAGCGGCGTCGAGCGCGCTGATCAGGTTGCCGTCCCCGTCACGCACGCCCTCAACGTCGGTCATGAGGATGAGCTTGCTCGCGTCCAGCGCAACCGCGACCTCGGCGGCAACCGTGTCGGCGTTCACGTTGTACGCATGACCGTCGTAGCCGAGACCGATCGACGCCATGACCGGGATGCGCCCCTGCTCGAGGATGGCCATGATCGGCTCTGCATTGACCTGCACGACATCGCCGACGAACCCGAGGTCGGCGCCGTCCGCACCGGAGCGCGGACGGACCAGCAGGGTCGGGCCGTCCTCACCGGAGAGCCCGATCGCCCCTGCACCGAGCGTATGGATGCGCGCGACGATGTCGGGCCCGATCTTGCCGGTCAGGACCATCTTGGCGATCTCCATGGTCGGCGCATCGGTGACGCGGAGCCCGTTGACGAACCGGGTCTCGATCCCCATGCGCTCCTGCCACGCGCTGATCTCCGGGCCACCGCCGTGCACGATCACCGGTCGCATGCCCACGAAGCGCAGCAGCACCACGTCCTCGAGCACCGAATCAAGATCCGCCACGGCGCTCGCCGCACCGCCGACCTTGATGACCAGGATGTGCCCGGCGAAACGCTTGATGTAGGGCAGTGCTTCGATGAGCACCTCGGCACGATGGATCTGCTCGTCGATGGTCTGTTCAGGCATGGTGGTTGTGGTGGTTGCTCCGTATCAGGTGGTGTAGTCGGCGTTGATGCGCACGTAATCGACGGAAAGGTCGCAGCCCCACGCGTGACCCGCACCGTCGCCCGCTCCAAGGTCGATGACGATGTCGAGTCGGGGATGCGAGAGGGCAACGCGGATTCGCTCGGAGTCGACCGGTTCGGGAGCGCCACGATCGAAGACCACGAGACCGCCGATCGCGACCCGGCACCGATCGAGGGTGAAGGTGGCACCGCTGCGGCCGAGGGCGGCGACGATGCGGCCCCAGTTGGGGTCGCCACCGTGGATGGCCGTCTTCACCAGTGAGCTCTGGGCGACGACACGCGCGGCGATGCGCGCCTGGCCGGCATCTGCGGCACCGCTGACAGCGACACGGAAGTGACGCGTCGCTCCCTCGGCATCAGCGACCAGCTGCTCGGCGAGCGAATCGCAGACCTCGAGGAGCGCGGCCTCGAAATCTGCAAGCGCGCTCGATCCCGCGGCCAACGTCGCGCCACCCGCGGCGCCGTTGGCGAGCAGGATGCAGGAGTCGTTGGTCGACGTATCGCCGTCGACGGTGACGCAGTTGAACGTGCTGTCCGTGACGCGCGACAGCACCGGCTGCAGCAGCGCCATGTCGATGGGTGCATCGGTGGTGAGGAACGCCAGCAACGTCGCCATGTCAGGGTGCAGCATCCCAGCACCTTTCGCAGTGCCGCCGATGGTGTACGTGACCCCACCGGCGACGAACGTGGCCTCCGCCACCTTTGCGAGCGTGTCGGTGGTCATGATCGCTCGGGCGACATCGCCTCCTGCTGACGGCGAGATCGCGAGCGCGGCAGCGCGGATGCCTCGCACGACGCGGTCCATCGGCATCGGCCGGCCGATCACCCCGGTGCTGCACACGAGGACGTCGCTCGGATCGAGGTCGAGCGCATCGCCTGCGGTGGTGCACATCACCAGCGCATCGCGGAATCCCTGCGCGCCGGTGCACGCGTTGGCATTGCCGGCATTCACCACCACCGCGGAGATCGGTGTCCCGCGGCGCAGCGTCAACTGGGAGATGACCACCGGTGCCGCTTTGACGGTGTTGCGCGTGAAGACACCCGCAGCGGCCGCAGGCGTGTCCGACCGGATCACCGCCAGGTCGGTGCGTGTCTCGTCCCCATCGCCGCGGATCCCCGCAGCGGCGACGCCGCCGCGAAATCCCTGTGGAGCGCACACGCCGGCGCGTGCCTGCTGCGCGACCGTCGCGCTCATGGCCACAGCACGCGGGACTCCAGCCCGGCCGTCTCGTCGAACCCGAAGCGGACGTTCATGGCGTGCACCGCCTGTCCCCCGCCGCCCTTGCCGAGGTTGTCGATTGCGACGGTGATGACCGCGATGCCGTCCTGCCAGCCGAAATGGATCGCGGCACGGTTGGTCCCGGTCACGCTCTTGGTCGCCGGAGGCTCGTGGACGTGGTCCAGGAACGGGCTGGTGTCGCAGAAGTCCGCATACAGCTCGTGAAGATCGGCCTCGGTCACGCCCGGACGCGGGCGGAGGTACGCGGTCGCGAGGATGCCTCGGGTCATGGGAATCAGGTGGGGGACGAACGTGAACTGGACATCCCCGTCGGCGGCGTCGCGGAGCTGCTCAAGCATCTCGGACTTGTGGCGGTGTCCCGCGACACCATACGCATGCACCGACTCGTTGACCTCCGCAAAGAGATTGGCGACCTTCGCCTCACGCCCCGCGCCGCTGACCCCGCTCTTGGCGTCGACGACGATGTCCGGCTCGATCAACCCCGCGCGCAGCGGCGGGACGCACGCGAGCAGCGTGGCAGTCGGATAGCACCCGGGCACCGAGATGAGATTCGCGCAGGCCAGCCGATCGCGCTGGAGCTCGACCATTGCGTACACCGCCTCATCGAGCAGATCCGGCGAGGGATGCTCGACTCCGTACCAGCGACGATAGGCGGCCGCGTCGTGGAGGCGGAAGTCCGCCGAGCAGTCGATGACCGTCGCCCCGCCCGCGAGCCAGCCCGGCGCCAGCGAGGCCGCCACCGTGTGCGGCAGCGCGGCCATCACGACGTCGGCCGAACCGGGGTCGAGGCTGTCCTCGATGACCAGGTCGACCTGGCTCCCGGGTACCACGTCCGAGTAACGCTTACCGGCGCTGCTGTGCCCGAGCACGCGGGTGAGCTCGACATCCGGATGAGCGGCGAGCAGGGCCGTGCACTGCATGCCGATGTAGCCGGTGGAGCCGACCACGGCGGCGCGAAGCGGTGTTGTCTGAGCCATCGGCGAGTAGTATACGGTCAGGCTGCATACTTATGCAGCCTGACCGCCTGCGCATCAGCGCTTGCGCAGTCCCTTGACACCGAGCGTGCGCTTGCGGGCGCGCTCGATGTTCACCGCGGCACCCACCAGGGCGAGGTGTGTGAACGCCTGTGGGAAGTTCCCGAGGAGATGTCCGCTGCGCACGTCCACCTCCTCGGAGAACAGGCCGAGGGGCGAGCTGAAGTGGAGCAGGCGCTCGAATCGGCGCTCGGCCTCCTCGAGGTCACCGATGTGCGCGAGCGCGTCGACGAGCCAGAAGGAGCTGAGAAAGAACGCGCCTTCCTCGCCGCGCAGCCCGTCCTCGCTCTCGTCCATGCGATATCGGTTGACCAGCACCCCCTCTCCGAGGTGTTGCGCGATCGCGCGCACCGTTGAGTGGAGGCGCGGATCCTTGTCGCGGAGAAAGCGCACCTGGAGCATGCGGAGGATCGAGGCGTCGAGCGCGTCGCTGTCGAACTCCTGCGCGAATGAGCGGCGGTGCTCCGAGTAACCGCGCGAGGTGATGGCACGATGGATGCGCAGACGCGCTCGACGCCACGCCACCTTGTCGTACGGGAGACCGTAGCGATCGGCAATACGGATGCCCCGGTCAACCGCGACCCAGCACATCAACTTGCTGTACACGTACTGGCGCCGCTCGCTGCGCACCTCCCAGATCGAGGAGTCGGGCTCCTCCCAGCGGCGAATCGCGATCTCAACGATGTTGCTGAGCTCCTCCCAGAGCGACTGACTGACGACGCTGCCTCCAAAGCGTGCGAAGACGTAGGCACTGTCGAGCACCTCGCCGTACACGTCGAGCTGCAGCTGGTTGACCGCTGCATTGCCGATACGCACCGGCCTGGAGTCGCGATAGCCCTCGAGGTGGTCGAGGATGCGTTCGGGCGCATGCGCGTTTCCACTCAGGTCGTAAAGGTTGGGGATGTCCGTTGATTTGCGATCGGCGAGATGCCGGTGTGTGAGCCAGTCGAAATAGGCGGTTGCCTCACCGGTGAGTCCGAGCTGAAAGAAGGCGTAGAGCGTGAAGGCCGCGTCGCGCAACCAGGTGAATCGATAGTCCCAGTTGCGCATACCGCCGATGTCCTCGGGGAGGCTCGTGGTCGGTGCGGCGATGATCGCGCCGGTCGGCGCATAGGTCATGAGCTTCAGCGCGAGCGCCGATCGCCAGACATGCTGCTGATACGGGCCGTGGTAGTCGACCTGGCCGACCCATTGCCACCAGTAGCGCTGACTCTCGCGCAGCATCGCTCGGGCACGTTCGACGCTCCAGGGTCTGGCTTGACACTTCCCCGCCACGCCGCTGTGCAGGGCGAAGGCAACAGCGTCGGTGGCGCGCATGTGAAAGCTGTCGTCGGGGCCGTCCAGCTCGACGGTCGAGCTCAGGCACAGATGGAGCTTCTGGGCATTCGCATGGAGTTGCCCATCCTCGAAGCTGAGCGTCACCGGCAGGCGTGCGAACCCTGGCGCGGGATCGAACACATGGTGCATGGTCATCTCGCCGGCGAGGCACTCTACCAGCCTGATCACGCGGGCATGGTTGTGGGGCCGTGCGTGCTGGACGACGCTGTGCTCGTCGACCGGCATGAAATCAGTCACCACCACCACGCCGGTCCCGGTGGCGAAGACGGTGTCGAGGAGATTCGTCCGGTCGCGATAGCGCTGGTGCACCTCGTGCGGCTCGTCCGGATGGAGCTGCCAGCTCCCACCCCGCCCCGCGTCGAGGATCCGGCCGAACACGGCGTCATCGTCGAACCGAGGCAGGCAGAGCCAGTCGATGCTGCCGTCGACCCCGACCAGCGCGGCGGACCGGCAGTCGCCGATCAGCCCATAGGCCCCGATCGGGAGATACCCGTCGATCCGCTCGTGCGAGACGGTGCGACCCTTGGGCTCCTTGGGGCTAGTACTCGTCCTCGGGGCGCGAGTCATCGTCATCCTCGGTGTCGGCTCCGGGCGGTGTCTCCTCGGCGTCGGACTGGAAGGTGCTCATGCCGAGCTCCCCGAGGTCGTCCTCGGCATCGTCCGCCGCTGGTCGACCGACGACCTCGTCACCGTCGTCGTCGAGCGGGGTCGAATCGATCTCTCGGGATGCCAGCAGCGAATCCTTGGCGTAGGGACGGAATTCCTCACGGCGGCCGCCCTTGGCCAGAGGGAAGGACGATTTCCGCGCGTTCTCGGCTGCCTGGTAGGTCTCGCGAAGGATGATCTCGACCCGTTCGTCCTCCAGCCTGGCCACGGCGGCCGAGTAGCGGTTCCCCGTCTCCATGAGGGGAACCAGCCGCCGGGCGATCTTGGTGTCGACCTCGCCGAGCGAGACCCCACGCGATGTCTGAGCCCGGAGCGTCGACCCTTCCCTGTAGAGCTCGACCACATCCCCGGGGGCGATCGCGACCGTGGCCGACTTCGAGGGTGCGCTCAGGACCGTGATGGCGCTCTTGCCGGGCTCCTCGGTGAACAGCTCGACGTCGATGGCGGCCGCGGAGCCGGCCGCCGTGCTCTTGCTCTCCAGCATCGCGGTGAGTTTGCGCACGTTCTTCTGCGCGATCAGGTTCAGCGGGTTGACCTGGAGCGAAGCCGAATAGGAGGCAAGCGCCTCCTCGCGCTGGCCGAGCTCGGTCAGCGCTTTGCCGATGCGGTTGAGGGTATCTTCGTCCGCGCCATGGCGCTCGACCAGCGACTGGTTCACAGCCAGCGCCTCCGGCCAGCGGCTCTCGAGCGCAAGCGCGATAGCCTCATCGACGAACAGGCTGCGAGGCTTCACACGTTCTTCAGACACCAAACACCACTCCGGATTCAAGGGTCAATGACCGCTGCGAGTGCGCTCGCTCCCGACCCACGGCCGAGAGAGGCAATCGGGTTCGCTATGATACCTGCTCAGTGAGGCGCGTCCGTTCCCTTTGCGATCTCTTGACACCGCGCCGGCCATGACGCGGATCATTTCGGTCGCGAATCAGAAGGGCGGCGTGGGCAAGANNGTCACCTGACCATCAACATGGGGTGCCGGCGGCCCGACGAGCTGGAACGGACGATCTATGACCTGCTCACCGACCATCGCGTCAACGTCGCCGACGTGCTGCTCTCGTCCGATGGGATGGGACTCGATTTCATCCCGGCCAACATCGACCTCAGCGGCGCGGAGCTGCAACTGGTCACCGAGTTCGGACGAGAGTCGATCCTCAAGGAGAAGCTCGAGCCGATCGACGGCGTCTACGACTACGTGGTCATCGATTGCCCACCGTCGCTCGGCCTGCTCTGCATCAATGCGCTGGTCGCGTCGACGGACGTGATCATCCCGCTGCAGTGCGAGTACTTCGGCATGAAGGGGATGCAGCAGCTGCAGCGCACCATCGATCGGGTGCGGGCCAAGCTCAACAGCCATCTGCGCGTCGCCGGCATCCTGCCGACGCTGTACAAGTCGCGCACCCTGCACAGCCAGGAGGTCCTCGACCTCGTCAAGGGGGCGTATCCCGACCTCGTGTTTCCGATCACCGTCGACTCCTCAATCAGGTTCGCCGAGACGCCGCTGGCGGGCCAGTCGATCCTCGAGTACGCCCCGAACTCACCAGGGGCTCGCTCCTATCGGGCCCTCGCCAAAGCCGTCATCGCCCAGGATCNNGACGGCGACACCATCGAGGTCTCCGGGAGCGCGGAACGTCCACGCGAGCGGGTGCGCGCGGCCCGACGGTGATGCGCGGATTTCGCCGCGCCCAGCTGCGCGGCAGCGACGAGCTGTTCCGCTCCGCGGAACCCGAACAGCTCGATGCCCCGCTCTCGCCCGGTGTCAACGACGATGCCGTCCACCCGGTCCCCACTGCCCCGGCTCCGCACATGCGCTCGGTACGTCTGACCGACGACGAGCTGCGGATCCTGTCAGAGGCGGTGCAACACCTGAAATTCCCCGCGAAGGCGCCGACGCGCCCGTCGGTGGACGACTTCGAGAAGCTGGAGGTCCTGCGCCAGAAACTGCTCGACGCCTTGTGAGGATCGGGGGGGACGTCATCGACAGAGGTGGGTCCTAGCGCCATATGGTCATCGGCACGCTGACCGTCACGATCCAGGTCCCGGACAGCGAATCCCTCAAGGACAAGCGTCAGGTGGTGCGCTCCCTCACGGCCAAGCTGCGCAACACCTTCAACGTGGCCGTGGCCGAGGTTGCCGACCAGGATCTCTGGCAGTCGGCGGTGATCGGCGTGGCGTGCGTGAGCTCGGACAGCCGGCACGCCGACGAGATGTGCCAGAAGGTGCTCCGTTTTGTCGACGACCATGGCGAGGCGCTCATCCTCGGCTCGCATTTCGAGCTGATCCACGTCTGACCGGGCCCCGCTGACGCGGGATCTCATCGAAGCCTATCAGGCGACGCTTCCCTTCACACTCGACGAGTTTCAGCGCGAGGCGATCACCAAGCTGGAACGCTCGCGCGGCGTGCTGGTGAGCGCGCCGACATCGAGCGGCAAGACGGTGGTTGCCGACTACGTGATCTGGCGCCGGCTCGACGCCCCCGGCTCGTTGCGACGGCCCGTCACCGATGCGGCCGACGTCGTGTACACGACGCCGCTGAAAGCCCTGAGCAATCAGAAGTACCACGACCTCTGCGAGCGCTTCGGGGAACATCGAATCGGGTTGATCACCGGCGAGCACACCCTCAATGACGGCGCGCCTGTGCTGGTGATGACCACCGAGATCCTGCGCAATGTGCTCTACGACGAGCCCGCGCGCGTCGATCGAGTCGGCGACGTCGTGCTCGACGAGGTGCACTACATCGACGACTACCCACGTGGCACGGTGTGGGAGGAGCTGATCATCGAGGCGCCGCGCCACATCCGCCTGATCGGACTCTCGGCGACGATCAGCAATGTCGGTGAGGTTGCGGCGTGGATGTCCGGCCTGCGCGGCACCATCGAGACGGTCACCCGCACCGAACGCCCGGTTGCCCTCGAGATGTGGCTCGCCATCGACAACGCCCTGCATCCGCTCTTCGACAAGGGCGGCAACGCGGCACGCGGGACCCTCGAGCTCGCGCAGGCGGATGCGGTGCAGCAGCCACGATTTCGCGAGGCACGGCACGCGCCCGATAACGACCTGCTCCAGGTGATCGAGGTGCTGCGCCGGCGCTCGATGCTCCCTGCCATCTACTTCATCTTCTCGCGCCGCGGATGCCGGGAGGCGCTGCAACGATGCGGCGTGCACGGCATCGACCTCACCAACGATGACGAGAAGGAGCGCATCGACATCGCGATCACCGAGCGCATGTCGGCGCTGAGCGACGAGGATGAGCGCCAGTGCGTGCTGCTCGAGCTCGACCGCCGTCTGCTCCGCCGCGGGCTCGCGATGCACCACGCCGGTCTGCTCCCCTACGCCAAGGAGACCGTGGAGCGCCTCTTTCAGCAGGGACTGATCAAGGTCGTGTTCGCGACCGAGACACTCTCCCTCGGTCTCAACATGCCGGCGCGGTCCTGCGTCATCTCGACCTTCACAAAGTTCGACGGGGTGAGCTTCGCCTCACTCACCAGCGGCGAGCTCACCCAGCTCATGGGGCGGGCCGGACGCCGCGGCATCGACACGGTCGGCCACGGAGTCATCCTCAAGGAGAGTGACGTCGACCTGCGCGACATCTACGACGCCGCCATCTCCGGCGAGTTCGCCGTCGACTCGAAGTTCTCCCCCACCTACACGATGGTGCTCAACCTGCTGCGCACGCGTTCCGCGGAGGCGGCCGAGTTGCTCCTCGACAGCTCGTTCGGGCAGTACCAGGCGCTGGAGCGTTCCGCCCGGTGGGGGCACCGCAAGGCCAATCTCGAGGCCGAGCTCCACGATCTTCGGATGCGGCGCTTCCAGCACCCGCGGATCCCCTGCACCGAGCGGACCCTGACCTCGTACCTCACGACCACAACGCAGCTCGGCGAGGCCCAGCTCGCGCTACGGCGCGTCAAGCGCGGCCACTGGACCGACGCGCGCCGGGGCCGATACGGCAAGGCCGGATCCGATCCCGGACAGCGGTTTGAGGCATTGCGCCGGACCACCCGCTCGCTCCAGGACCGGCTCAACGAATCACCCTGTCGCAATTGCCCGTACTTCGGGGAGCATCGAGCCCACCACCACCGGATCGCGGATATCGAGACGACCCTCGCAGGCGCCGAGGAGGAGCTCGAGCGGGCCCAGCATCGGTTCCGCCAGGAGTTCCGGGCCCACCGCGCGGTGCTCCGCGCCGCCGGCTTCCTCGACGGCGACCAGCCCACCGACCTGGGGCGCCTCGCGGGCTCGCTCTATGGCGAGACCTCGCTGCTGGTCGCCGATGCCATCGCCTCCGGGGTGCTCGACGGGCTGAAGCCCGAGGAGCTCGCCGCGACGCTGGTCAGCCTGGTCGCCGAGGATCGCGGTCGTGAGCGTCCCCAGCCGTCGCGCCGTCACTTCCCGACGCCGCGCATCGAGGAACGGCACCGGCGCCTGCGAACGGCGATGCGTCGCTTCGTCGAGCTCGAGCGCGAGCACGGCCTGGAGACCATGCCGCCGCTCTCGCTCGAACAGATCCGCCCAGCCTACGAGTGGGCGTCGGGCGTGCCGCTGGCGGATATCGAGCCGCCGCCGGGAGCCGATACGGGTGACGTGGTGAAGGCGGTGAAGAGCCTCTACTCGCTGCTCCGACAGATGGAGCAGGCGCTGCGCGGACACGCGCTGCACCCGCTGGTCGCGCTCGCTCGTGAGCGGGTGGAGCGCGACCTCATCCGCCGTATCTGAGCGTTCGGAACATGCCGTCACAGGAGCCACTTGCGAAGAAACGCGGCGTCCGTGTTAGCATGCCCGCACTGTGCCGACACCAAGAGTTGTGCTCGCAACCATGATCATGCCCTGCGGAGGTTTCCGAACGTAGGGGCACGCGCGCCCACGTTGGGAAGCCTCCCGGATCAGAAACCCGGGAGGTTTTTTTATGTCCACCATCAGCCTGCTCGAACGCTACGGTCGAGCTCCGTCGGGAGCTCACGTCAGCTGTCTGGTCTGTCGCGCCTGCGGTCACGAGACCCCGGTCGAGGCGACCAACATCTGTGATCGGTGCTTCGGCCCGCTCGAGGTTCGATACGACTACGAGGAGGTGGCGCGGCGCATCTCACGCGAGAGCATCGCCGCAGGTCCCGCAAGCATCTGGCGGTATCGCGATCTCCTGCCCGTCGACCTCGAGGAGACCGAGCCGATCACGCTGGGCGAGGGCTTCACGCCGCTGATCCACGCTCGCAACCTCGGCGCAGAGCTGGGGCTGCGCAATCTCTACCTGAAGAACGACACCCAGAACCCGACGGGATCCTTCAAGGATCGGGTGGTGAGCGTCGCCGCCACCTGGGCGCGCGAGCACGGGCTCACCACCATCGCGTGTGCCAGCACCGGCAACCTCGCGAACTCGGTTGCCGCCTACGCGGCTCACGCCGGACTGCGCGCCGTCGTGGTTGTTCCCAGTGACCTCGAGCCCGCCAAGATGATCGGGACCTCGATCTTCCGCCCCACGATCATCGCGGTCGACGGGAGCTACGACGACGTCAACCGCCTCTGCACCGAGCTCGCCGACTGCGTCGACTGGGGGTTCTGCAATCTCAACCTTCGCGCGTACTACAGCGAGGGAAGCAAGACGCTGACCTTCGAGACGGCGGAGCAGCTCGGCTGGCGTCTGCCCGACGAGATCATCGTGCCGGTCGCCTCCGGGTGCCAGTTCGTCAAGCACCGCAAGGCCGCTGGGGAGCTGATCGATCTCGAATTGGTGGACCGAGGATCGCGTCTGCCGCGGCTCACCGGCGCCCAGGCGCTCGGTTGCTCGCCGGTTGCGACCGCGTTCTCCGCCGGCGAGACGACCGTCGTCCCGGTCCGACCGTCGACCATCGCGCGCTCGATCGCGATCGGCAACCCGTCCGACGGTGCCGATGTCCTGCGCATCGCCCGCGAGACCGGCGGTGTGGTGGCGAGCGTCACCGAGGAGGAGCTCGTCGACGGCATCGAACTGCTGGCGGCAAGCGAGGGCATCTTTGCCGAGACCGCCGGCGGGGTCACCGTGGCCGTGCTGCGCAATCTGGCCCGGGCGGGCCGATGGCAGGGAGACGAGACCGTCGTCGCCTACATCACCGGCGCCGGGTTGAAGACTGCCGACTGCGTCGCCGCCAGGGCTCCGGCGCTCACGCCCGTGCCCGCATCACTCCGCGCCGTTCGGGAGCGCTACGCCGGACTGATCTGACCCGACCCCGTGTCCTGAACATCGGTTTGCCCCGGCTTCTGCCGTGGCATAGTGAACTCGATGTATCACCAGGTCGCGCGCAACAAGCGAAAGAGCGTCATCGTGATCGCGGCCTTCTTCGTCATCTGGGCAGCAATCGGCTACGTGATCGGCTATATCGCCTCGGGCGTCAGCGGCGGCATCTCGGGCATCATCATCGCCGCGATCGTGGCGGGCCTCGTGGTGCTCTGGTCACTGACCTTCGGTCAGGCAACCGTGCTCGCCGTCTCGGGCGCGCAACCGGTCACCCAGGAACAGGCACCGGTGCTCTACGACATCGTGTCCACGCTCGCGATCGGCGATGGGCTGCCGATGCCGAAGGTCTACATCATCGACGACCCATCGCCCAATGCCTTCGCCACCGGCACGAGCCCGAAGAAGGCGGCGATCACGGTGACGACCGGGTTGCTCGCGATCATGAATCGCGAAGAGCTCGAGGGTGTGATCGGCCATGAGATGAGCCACATTCGCAACCTCGACGTTCGTCTGGTGCTGATCGTGGCGACGTCGGTCGCGCTCATCGGGCTGCTCGCGAGCCTGTTGTGGCGCTCGCTGTTCTTCACCCGCGGCGGCAACAACCGCGACAGTGGCTATCTGATCATCATTCTCATCGCAGCGGCGGCGCTGCTCTCCGTGGTCGCGGTGATCGTCGGTCCTCTCATGCAGTTCGCGCTGTCACGCTCACGCGAGTCGCTCGCCGACGCGAGCAGCGTCGAGCTCACCCGCAACCCCGCGGGACTGCTGCACGCGCTGCAGAAGCTCCAGCAGAACGACAAGCCGTTCGCGAAGATGACCCACGCCACCGCGGCGATGTGCATCGACGATCCGTTGCAGCATCACGGCGGNNCAGGCGATGATGCAGGTCAAGGAAACCTAGAGCTCCGTCAGGAGTACCTGCACGCGGCGGTCGATCTCGTCGCGAATCCTCCGGACCTCGGCGAGCGGCCTGCCTGCCGGGTCGTCGAGCTCCCAGTCCAGGTATCGCTTTCCCGGGTAGAACGGACAGGCATCGCCGCACCCCATGGTGATGACCACGTCGGCTGCGGACACGAGTTCGTCGGTGATCGGCTTGGGGAATTCCTCGCTGATGTCGAGCCCGATCTCGCTCATGGCTTCCACCACCGCTGGATTGAGGCTGTCAGCTGGTTCCGAGCCCGCTGAGCGCACGCGGACCGCGCCCTGAGCGCGATGGTTCAGGAGCGCGGCGGCCATCTGTGATCGACCGGCGTTGTGGACACACACGAACAGCACCTCAGGAAGGCTCGTCATGCCCATCAAGGCCTCCGTAGGGTCAGGCGGGTGGCGCCGGGGCAGGGGGCGGCGGCGCCACGGCCGTCGGGGCCTGGGGAACGAAGGACACCGTCGGCGCGGCACGCTCCGACTCGGCGGCGGCGAAGAACGCGAACGGTTGGAAGTGCAGCATCTGCCCGAAGATGCTGGTCGGAAACGTCTGCAGCGCGGTGTTGAAATCGCGCACGTTGCCGTTGTAGAAGCGCCGCGAGAACTCGACCTTGTCCTCGGTGTTGGTGAGTTGCTCCTGGAGGTTCAGGAACAGCTCGGATGCCTTGAGTTGCGGGTAGTTCTCGGCAACGGCGAGCAACTGCCGCGTCGAGCTGGTCAACGCATCTTCGGCTCCCGCCATTGCGGCTGGATCACCGGTCTTTGATGCGGCCAGCGCATTGGTGCGCGCAGCCGTGACTGCCTCGAAGACACCACGCTCGTGGGCCGCGTACCCCTGCACGGTGTTGACCAGGTTGGGGATGAGGTCGTACCGGCGCTTCAACTCGACGTCGATGTCCGACCAGGCTTCCTGGGTTCGCGTCCGCAACCGGATCAGGCGGTTGAACCGGTACGCGATGTAGAGCGCAATCAGGACGACGATGATCACGACGATCAGCAGGACGGTCATGACCTCAGTGTCTCACTCCTCGCGCAACATCGCTTCGGGGACGCTGACGACTCGGTAGGGCATGTCGGTGATGTCGTAGTAGCGGATCGGTTTCTTGAGGCGCTTGGCGATACCGATCTGCACCTTGACGCCGAGCGACGGGTTGCCGAACACCCACATCTGATCGGAGCGGACGATCAGGTTGTTGAACGCTTCGCGCACCACATCCTTGGGCACGGTGTGCACGAGGTAGTAGTCGAAGAGCATGAAGGGGACGATCGGCACCTGTCCCTCGTCGAGGACGAACTTGGTGATGTGCTGACGCCAGTAGAAGTTGCGGTTGCTCAGCGCGCAGTAGATCAACTGCTTGGGCCGGCGGAGCGCGCGTTCGGCCTGCTCCGCGGGGCTCGCCTTCGGTGTCGGCGCGAAGATGCGCTCGAGAATGTCCTCGGCGTTCTTGACGGCCGGCTCAGCCGGCGAGGTGGCTTCGTCGCGAATCAGTGGTGCGCTCCCACGACGCCGAATGTCACGTTGGCGCAACCTTTCTCCCCGTCACAGCAAGTGCGAGAGCCGATGATAGCATCGCGATTCGTTCGCCAAAGTCGATCTGCCTGTGGCAGGCTCAGCCACCCGGGTCGGCCCATGCGACCATCTCTCGCAGCGTCAGGAGCGCCCGATCCAGCAGCGCCAATCGCGCGGGATCGTTCAGCCACCGGCTCTGCCCCGAGGGGTGGGGCAACGGCACGAGCACCGGCGCTCCGTGAGGCGCGCCATGGATTGGCACCCCGTTCGCTGTGTACGCGGCGCCGATCACGCTGTCGAGCCGCTGTCCCGGAAGAAATCGCTCGAGCGCCAGCGAGCCGATCGGGAGGATGAGCCGCGGGCGGAGCAACGCGAGCACGCCGTCGAGCCACGGTGCGCAGAGCGCCACCT
This sequence comes from Candidatus Dormiibacterota bacterium, assembly GCA_003131685.1. GTDB lineage: Bacteria > Chloroflexota > Dormibacteria > Aeolococcales > Aeolococcaceae > Palsa-851. The sequence goes on along the minus strand of PKWB01000076.1, from coordinate 5,106 downwards.
CGGCCGCACCGGGGCGCCGGTCCCCCGCACCGTCCGGGCGGCGGCCTGGAAAGCACGTGGTCATCGCGGTCATGTAGATGCGGTCACGCACGTCGTCCTCGTCGCGGAAGCCACCACGAACCAGCCAGCGCATCAGCTGGCGGCCGGCGCGTCCCGCGAAGGGCCTGCTCTGATCGTGCTCGACCGGGCCCGGCGCCTGGCCGACGAGCAGGATGCGCTGTCCGGCGTGGCCGCTGAAGACAGGATGGGCTCGCGCGATGAAGCCCGCATCCGCGCAGCGCGTGCACGCGCGCTGCGCGCGTTGCAGGGATCTCAGGGAGCGAAGCGGGGCGGCCTCTGTCGGCATGCAGACCGACTCTGACTCGCCGGAGTAGCGTCGCCGAAGCCCAGGCGATATCATCTCCTCACCGCTCCTCACTCCCTCCGTCACAGTTGAGCGGCCGTCGTGGTCAGCCGTCGTACTACGAGGCTCCATGTCCGACGAGTCTTCCCGATCTGCCCGGCCTTACGGCCAGCGACGAAATGACGGCGCCCCTGCGTGGTGGGCCGCTCTGGACCGCGCAGATCTTCCGGATAACGAGGTCGTTCCCGCCGCGCATCGACGCTGGTACGAGGATGCCCAACCGGTCGCACCGGTCGTGGAGATCGCCGGCCGTGTCGAGCGAGCCCCGAAGCATCGTGGCTGGCTGATCGGCCTCCTCGTGGCGATGGCTCTCGCTGCGGTGCTACTTGTCGAGTGGCTCAGCGATCCCGCCGAGCACGAGTCCTTCTTCATCACCCTCCTGATCGGCATCCCGGTAGGGCTGGCCTCGACCGTCACCATCGTGATGGCCCGCCGGAGCAGCTGACCGCGCCGTCGGCATCGCTGGGACTCTGGTGAGCGACAACGCGCCACGGCGCAGGGATCGTGTCCGTCGGCCGCGGCGCCCTCATCTCGACCCGATCCCCGGCCTTGCGCTGCCCGCCGGCGATGACGAGACGTCGGCGGCACCGTCGCTGCGCGACCGCTTCGAGGAGGCGATGGCGCCGGGCCCGGCGGACGGCGCCGCGCCCCGCGACGTCGAGGTGGCGAAGACGCTGGCCGAGGCCCCGATCGGGCGGATCGCCGAGGTCGTCTACGGAAGCAACGGGGTGTTCCTCATCGAGCTCGACGCGCCCGACCCCGCGGCTCCCGCCGAGCCGCTTCGCGCCGTGTACAAACCGGTTCGCGGCGAGCGCCCCCTCTGGGACTTCCCCCGCCGGACCCTGTATCTGCGCGAGGTCGCCGCGTACGTCGTCGACTCGGCGCTCGGGCTCCACCGCGTCCCGGTGACGGTGCTCCGCGACGGACCACTCGGCCCCGGGTCGGTACAGCGGTTCGTGCACGTGCTCGAGGAACCATTGACCCCGGAACGGGCAGAGCGGCTCGAATCGCAGCTTCGCGCCGTTGCCCTGCTCGACGTGCTCATCAACAACGCCGACCGCAAGCGCACCCACCTGCTGGTGATCGACGGTCCCAGCGTCAAGGCGATCGACAACGCTCTGAGCTTTCTCCCCTACCCGCGCCAGCGCACCGCACTGATCGCGTTGGGGGGCTCGCAGCTCCCCGCGAAGCTCGCCCGGCGGGTGCAGGATCTTGCCGGCGATGCGACTCGGATGGCCGCGCTGCGGACCAGGCTTCGCCGGCTGCTCAACGAGAGTGAGGTCGAAGCCTTTGGCCACCGCGTCACCGAGCTGGCCGGGGATCCGACCTTTCCAGTCCTCGACGCCTGGGACGGGCGACCGTTCGAGTGGTGGTGAAAAGCGGCCCGCCGAAATCCGGCAGGCCGCCTTGAGGGGAGGAAGGGACGCTAGCCCGTGGTGCTCGTCGAGCCGCTCATGTTCGGACACATGGTCGTCGTCGATGGCGCTTTCGTCGCCGGCGTCGTGGGTGACGGCGTCGCGGTGCTCGCCGTCAGGTTCGCGGCGCTGCTCGACGCCGCGGTGTTCGAGGCAGCGTGCGCGATCACGAAGCTGCCGACACCCGTGCCGGCGAGCAACCCGACCGAGAGCAGCGCCGTCGCCGCAATCTTGCGCCTGCCTGTCCTCCGCTTGGCCGGCTCTTCCGGGGGCGGGGGCGGTGGGATGAACTGGTCGCCGTCCATGGTGTTGTACCTCCTGGGTGGACTGACGTTTGACGTTGATCAGCGTCGCGCCTGCCCGTGAGAACCCTGTGGGCTTCCCCTTGGAGATTGCTCAGAGTTGCGAGCGCTGCCCGCATGGCTACCCTGGTCGCGTGAGCTTTGTCCTGAGCCACATGGGGGATGCCCTGCGCATGTCGCTCGACATGTTCTGGGAGGTGCTGTGGCCACTTGCGCTCGGCTTCCTTCTCTCAGCGTGCGTCGAGACCTTCGTGTCGAAGCAGGCGATATCGCGGCTGCTCGGTCGCGACGGGGTTCGCTCAGCGAGTCTCGCAACGCTCTTCGGCGCCGCGTCGTCATCATGCTCGTACGCTGCTGTTGCGATCGCCCGCTCCCTGTTTCGCAAGGGAGCGAGCCTTCCCAACGCGATCGTCTTCGAGTTCGCATCGACCAACCTGGTCTTCGAGCTCGGCCTCGCGCTGCTCATCCTCCTCGGCTGGCAGTTCGTCGCCGCGGAATTCGCCGGTGGATTGGTGATGGTGGTGCTGCTGGCGCTCGTCTTCAGGGTCACCCTGACCCCACGGCTCATCGACGAAGCGCGCGCGCAGGCGGATCTCGGCATCCCCGGGAAGATGGAGGGCCACGGGGTCATGGACATGTCGGTCACCGAAGGGCCGCTGCTCCGCCGGGTGGTGTCTCCGCAGGCGCGGACGTCGGTCAGCCATTACTTCTTCATGAATGTCTACGGCCTGTGGTGGGATCTGCTCCTCGGATTCCTCATCGCCGGTGCGATCGCCGCATGGGTTCCGGCGGCGGTATGGTCTCACCTCTTCGCCGGTGGCGGCGGGTTCGTCCCTGCGCTCACGAGCGCGCTGATCGGCCCGCTCGTNNGGCATCGGCTTCGGCGGCGCGATCGCGTTCATCTTCGGCGACCTGATCATCCTTCCGATCCTCAACATCTACCGCAAGTACTACGGCGGCCGGGTTGCGATCTACCTCGCGGTGGTGTCGTACCTGACCATGGCCGCGGCCGGGTTGATCGTCGGGTCGATCTTCAGCGGGCTCGGCTGGGTGCCGGGGAGCCGCGCGGTCGCGGCGCTCAACAGCGCGGTCACGTGGGACGCGACGACCTACCTCAACATCGCCATGCTCGCGCTCACCGCGCTGCTGCTGGTGCGCTTCCTTCGCACCGGGGGTGTCGGCATGCTCAGGATGATGGACATGGCGCCTGAGCGTGCCGCACACGCAGCGTGACCACGGCCTCCTGGAGGCTGAGCCGAGCCGCGAGAGCCGCGCCCCGGCGACTTCTTCCGCAATGAGAGGCTGGTACACCCGGCTTGACGCCGTACGAACCCCTTCCGATCGTGGCAGGTCCGATGATCAGCCTGTGCTGAGCGAGAGTGGAGTTCGAATCCTCTCTGCCGGGAGACTCTCCGGTATTCACGAACTACCAAACGACCCGATCGCGTCTCGAGGGGCTGGCAGCCTCGGTCGGACGCCGCCTCCGCGGCTCCCGCGGACATCGCAGCATGATGGGACTGATGACAGACCGCGCGACGGTCGGGCGATGGGTGGACGGCTACGAGCTCGCCTGGCGGACGCCCGGCACGGAGGGTTTGGCCACGCTCTTCGCCGCCAATGCGACCTACCTGCACTCGCCCTACGAGGAACCGGTCGTCGGCCTCGACGCGATCCGGCAGATGTGGGACGACGATCGGGACGGCGCGGACGAGATCTTCACCTTGGCCACCGAGGTCCTCGCGGTTGATGGTGATACGGCGGTGGTTAGAGGCGAAGTCCGTTACGGCGATCCCATTCGACAGGAGTACCGCGACCGGTGGATCCTTCGGCTCGGCGACGACGGATGCTGCTACTCGTTTGAGGAGTGGCCGTACTGGCCCGGACGCCCGTACTCAGCCCGCGACGACGCACCGACTGGGTAGGGGCTCAGTCGACGTCCGAAGCTTCTCGGCGCCCTCTTGGACTGAACTCACGGCCTACGCCTTACCAAGGCGCCTTTCCCGACGACGCCCCATTCTGAACTCGACGGAGGGTTCCTTGGCGCGATATGGACAACGCCTTCGGGTGTAGAGATACCGATGGAGCACGGTGGATACGTCGATAGATCACTGTACGAGTCGCGCAACTCCTGCGTCAACTCCGCGCGCTCCCGTGCATCCATCCCACATCACGGCCGAGCAGAGTGACCGCACCGGATGGGCGCGGGAATGCAACAGCCGGGCATGTTCATGTGCCAGCGCCGACCGCCACGACGCTGAGCGGATCCACGCGCCCTGCATGCCCTGGGAGTCGGGCCTGTAGCCGGGGTTCGGATGGGTGCTGCTCAACGTACCAGCCGCTACGCCTCGTCGCACTCACGGCAAACGGACTGGCCCGCGCGAAATTGCGCTTTTCCTTTGCTGAAATGGCACTTCGTGCAAATCTTGATAGCTGGCGCAGGTGCACCGCATCCACAACGTCCGCAGACGCGACAACGAGCGTCGCCGCAAACCTCACACGCCCGCATTCCCCAGGCTGGCCCCCCACAGTGGCGACATATGCCGGAGTAGCCCTGAGGCCCCGCCGGCCTCACTCCCGGCTCATCCAAGATGGTCAACCCGGCATGCGGCCAGTAGCAGTCCGCTGAGAAGATCGCGATGACGATGCCACCGGCACCGATCGCATCCAGCCAGAAACGCTTTCGGGACCGACTTGTCCAGACGACATCTCCCTCACCCACGTACGTCCCGTCGGCTCCGGCCTGCCATGCGGGGTGGTCGGCGGGAAGTGCCGTTCCGCGACGCCATCCGTAGTTGAACTCCGCTGACGGGGATGCAAACCGGAGCTCCCTGCGCTGCCGATCGAGCAACGCGACATACCCTTCACAACCGATCCGCTCGGCAAGTCGGACCGCGCACGCCTCCATCGACCCGGCGGTTGCGTCGTAAAGCGCTCGGACATCCGCCGCTCGAGGTCGTCGGCCACCGAGCACGGCGACCACCGCCCC
>PKWB01000197.1:12872-16234 GCA_003131685.1 Candidatus Dormiibacterota bacterium | reverse complement strand
GGACCCGCGGGCAGACCCACGACCACATCGGCGTCGGGACGAGATCCGGCGCCTCGCAGCCGAGACGGGGCCACGCCGCCGGACGCGCCAAAGGGCAGGCAGATCGCCGACGTGGGCGCGGTCAGCGTCGCACGGTCGTCGCTTGGGTCTAGCCGCCGGCTCGGCGTTCCGGGCGGCCCTTGCATCCGCCGATCGGGCCGCCGCGTTCGCGACTGTTGCATGCCATCGACGGCACATTGACGGCACCTAGGGTTATGCAGCCTGGCTACTCCGCTGGCGGCGGCTCGACACACCAGTGATAGGTTGCTGTCATCGCAGGTGGAGCGACTCCGGGCCGCGAGGTTGTGCTCGAGACGGGTCGCCTGCTGCTCAGACCTTGGCGGGTAACCGAGGCGGTCGTCCTGCATGAGCTATGGACCGAACGCGATCCACGAGTGCCGCCGCACCGCCGAATCGACGCGGATGGACACCCCACGGTTGCAGACCTCGAAGATTGGATCCGTACGAACCAGCCATCGTCGATCGGGTTGCTGGCGGTCGAGCGGAAGGCCGATCGTGACGTCATCGGCTACTGCGGGCTGATCGACAGCGGACGAGGATCGGACGGGGAACCGGAATTGGCTTTCGAGCTGCTACGCCGAGTGTGGCGTCAGGGATACGCCACCGAGGCCTCGTTGGCGGTTCTGGAATGGGCGAGATCGTCTGGGTACGAACATCTGCGGGCCACGGTCTGGGAGTGGAACGCCGCTTCTCGCCGTGTGCTGGCCAAGGTCGGGTTCACCGCGGAGCGGAAGGAACTGGATGCGGTCTACGGGAACAACCTGTTCACCAGGAGACTGCTCTGACCCGATGTTGGCCTTGAGACAAGGGCTTGCCGTCGGCCCTCTGAACTCTGGACACAGCGAAAAGCTTTGTCGGAAGCCAGCGTCGAATGCCTGCTATCGCGCTTCATTGCGCTGGATCCCGCAGGAGGGGAGACGCCCTATAACCCCTACGATCAAGGGATGACGCCGCTGCCCCCGACCGCCGGCCCTGAGCAATACCCGACGGCTTAACCCGGTGGCGCTCGCCGCAGAGCCGAGCAGGCCTGGTGTTACTACGGTGACTCTGCCCGCGCAGGCTCGGGACTCTGGGAGGGTTCAAGCATGGAAGGTGAGGACCGGGGCATCGTCAACGATCTGCTGGGCCAGTTCGTCACGCGGCTGCGTGAGCGCGACCTCGACGGCGCCTTGCAGGTGTTCAGTGACGATCCAGTTCTGTTCGGGTCTGAGGCCGAGGAGACGGCGCACGGGGTCCCGGAGCTGGAGGCCTTCTTCGGGCGTCTGTTTGAGCGCCCACAGACCTACGGCTGGGCTTGGGAGGAGCCTACGGTCCGCAAGTCGGGCAGTGTCGTCTGGTTCGTCGCGCCGGCGACTGTCGTGGTGCGCGGCGACGACGGGAGCGAGCAATCTGCGCCTTACCGACTGAGCGGGGTGCTTGAGCGGGCCGCTGACGGCCGTTGGCTATTCAGTCTCTTCAATGGAGCCGAGCCGGTGTCGCCGGATCAACTCGGCTGATTCCCGGTTCGCGACTCCCTGATCGAACGCACCGAACCCGCGCGTGCCAGAACGCGCGCTCGCGAGTCTCGTCATGGCATGCCTGACCGCCTCTTGTTTGACGTTCACCGGGAACAGCGATGGGGGACGAACGCCGCACGGATTTGTGGGCGCGGACATAGGCTTGAGACATGGAGATTGCAGAACAGGTGCGCGAGCAGGCCCTGCACCCGTTCCGGGACCTGCCGGCGCCCACCGGATGGAGGCGCGTCGAGGGCAAGTACGTAATGGCGTGTCTGCATCCGCTTCCGATCGCACGGGTGATTGAACCAGGGGAGATTCGGCCGACCGACGTCGAGTCCGCCGTCGCGGAAGCCAGGGCGGTCGTGCGCGAACATCAGGGTTCGGTGCTCATCTGGTGGCTCGCTCCCGAGCACGATTGGCTCGGCGAGCACTTGGAACGGTGCGGGCTGGTCAACGAAGAGACGCCCGGCTTCGAGGCCACCGAGAATGCGATGGCGCTCGTTCGCGCACCACGCGGCGACGTCGCGGCGGACGTCAGCGTCCAGCTGGTTGAGACATTCGAGGACTTCGCTGCCGCTGAGTGGGTTCAAGCGGAGGTGTTCGGGATTAACGAGGGCGACGGTCGCGACGTGGAGGTGGAGCTTGCGCGTCGCTTCGAGCAGTACACCACGGCGGGCAATCCACTCCGCCACTTCAACGCGCGGTTCGACGGCCGCGTCGTCGGGACGGCGATCGCCGTGGTAGGAGACGCAGGCCTCAACCTCTTCGGCGGCTCAGTTCTGCCCGAAGCGCGCGGCCGCGGTGTGTATCGAGCCCTCATTCAGGCGCGTTGGGATCTGGCGGTCGCGAACGGCACGTCCTGTCTGACCGTTCAGGCAGGTCGGATGTCGCGACCGATCGTCGAGCGCGCTGGCTTTGAGTTTCTGGCGCCGGTACGTGTGTACGTCGACGACCTCATCGGTAGTTGATTCAGGCGCGGGCGAAGCAAAGGATCAGGAGGTGAGCGAGCGGCGCGTCGGGATCTGCACCCGCTGAACGAGCTCATGACCAAAGAGCGGCCCTGATCATGACTGGGCCAGATGCCGCCCGCGGGGACCCGGCGTACGATGTGGCCGACACCTGGGTGCGCGAAGGATCTTCCTCCGCAACTTCCTGGGAGACCTGGATCCAAACATAGCGCGTGCCGTCATCCCGGCAGCGCCGGAGCACCGGCTGGTCGATCGGAACATGACCGAGGCGGAGAAAGAGCGGATGCGGCGGCTGTCGGCCTGGGCGACCAGCGGCCGGCCCGCCCCCCGCAGGTGGGGGATGCACCGCGGGCCCGACGCGTCGGCTACCGACCCGACGAACTTGCCCAACTGATCAACGGGGATGGTCCTCGCCATCCGCGGCACGACTCAGCAATTGACGGCACCGCCCCTACCAGGCCGACCGAGGTCAGCGGGGACTGACCCAGATCGCCGGCTACGGGACCGCTCGCCCCGCTACCGGTGCCGCCGCCGATGGTCGTTCGGTGCCGCCCGCTCGGTTCGCGCATGATCACCATTTACGTGGTGCGTCGCCCGATGCCGGCGTTGGCGGTGAAGGCCTTGTCACCGACCTCAGGGACCTCGACCCACCAGGTTCTGACAACGAAGGCGCACGCCGGCGCTGGGCACCAGCGGAAAGCCCAGTCCGCCGGAACGTGTTGGACCCATCGCGTCCTGGCGCAGGCCGCGCCGTGGTCCGTGGAGCCGGGACCCGCGCCTCGGAGTACGTGACGGCCCAGATGTCGACGAGGACTTGAGCGAGGCCGGGCGACAC
>PKWB01000197.1:0-12852 GCA_003131685.1 Candidatus Dormiibacterota bacterium | reverse complement strand
TTCGAGTCGGCTGACCCTCTTGTTCCGGGTGACATTCACCATGAGGTCGCTGTGCACCGTGACGTGGTCGTAGCCGGCGAGAGATCCGGGCCGATCGGCCTCCAGCAGAACAGCGCTTGGCTCGATGGGGATGACCAGCCCGGGGCCACCCTTGATCACGATGCATCCGTGTCGCGACGACCCAATCGTGCCGCCGGGCGCCAGCACGTCGATCAGCCCTGGCTCTTGACCCTCCTGTCCTTGTCGAGGCTGAGCGTCCACGGCGAGCACCTCCTTGGCGGTTGCGACTCCTGCACCCCTCTGCGACGGCGAACTGCACCGCCGCGCCTGGCGAACGCGTCCCAGAACCGCGCGATGCAGAGCGCTCCTGCAGCGTCCCCCGGCCGCCGGCTCAGCGTCTGCGTCCGGCAACAATTGCGGGCGTGCAGTTCAGCGCCGACCTTCGCGATCGAGTAGCCGACGGAACCATCACCGTCTCCTACCGGCTCTGGTCGCGGCCAAAGGTCAAGGTCGGCGGCCTCTACCGGAGCGGGTCCGTGATGATCGAGGTCGACGAGATCGAGCTGTTGCCGTTCTCGTCGCTGGGCGGGTTCGTGTTCGGGGCGCGGGCGGCGATCCTGGGCGGCGTNNTCGATCACCGACGAGGATCTCGCTCGGACGGGAGAGCCCGACCTTGAGGCACTTCGTCGTCGCGCTGCGCACGCTGGCCCGGTCCAAAACGACACGTTCCTCTACCGGGTGCAGTTCCACGTTGCGAAGGCCGCACTGGACTAGGCGACCCGCGCCCGCCGGACTGAGCGCACTTCGGCGCCGTCGCTGGGGTGCTGGCTAGGGTCGACTGCCGTGCTGCTCGCCCTCTTCGCCGGGATATACGTCAGCGACTACGAGGCCGCCAAGCAGTGGTACGGCGGCTGCTCGGTAGCGAAGCGAGCTTCTTCCCGAACAACGCCGAGGCGGTGTGGGAGCTCGCGGAGAATCGTTCGATTTACATCAAGGTGCAGCCCGAGGGCGGCGGCCACTCGGTCGTGACGATCTTCGTCGACGACCTCGACGAGCGGGTAACGGGGATCGCGGAGCGCGGCATTGAGCCGTCAAGGCGAGAGACCTACGAGAACGGCGTCCACAATGTCCTCTACTGGGACCCAGACGGGAACGAGATCGGCTTCGGCGGATCGTTCCCCGTCTCCTAACGCCGGCTGGAAGTCGCCCTGACGGCGACCGCTGATGGTGGGCGGTGCATCTCGTGGTCTGCTGCCATCACGTTCGCGTCGCCACGGTTCGGTGAGCCCGCCGGGGAGGCGCAAGCACGGTCCGAAGCGGGCGACGAGCGGTTCATAAGCTGGCCTTATGACCGACGCCGACAGATCTTTCCGCCTACTCGCCGCGCAGGCCGTGGACGCCGTCCTCGCCTTCGAGCCGGAGCTTGCGACCTCCCTCGGGAGGCATGAGCACGACCATCGCATGAACGACCGCACCGTCGATGGGCTCGCCGCCCAGGCTTCCTCGTACCGCTCGCTCCTCGCCGAACTGGCGGACATCCGGGCCGCGGATCTGCACGGCGATGACCGTGTGGACGCCGCCATCCTCGCAAACGCCCTCGAGTCGCGTGTCTTTGCTATCGAGGAGCTTCGCGAGCTGGAGTGGAACCCGCTGAACTACGTCCCCGGCAACGCCCTCTACCCGCTCCTGGCGAGGCCGATCCTGCCGGCGGCTGATCGCCTCGAAGCGGTGGCGGCCCGCCTGCGGGTGGTGCCGGAGATCTTCGAGATCTGCCGGCGACAGCTCCGTCGGCCACCCCGTGTGCACCTCGAGACGGCCATCGGCCAGAACCAGGGCGCCCTGCTCCTCGTGAGGGACGAGGTTGCTCGCTTGCAAGCCGAAGAACCCAGGCTCGACCGCGTCGTGGGGCCAGCCCGCGCAGCCGCCATTGAGGCGATCGAGGCGCACGGTAGATGGCTGGGTGGGATCCTCGAGGAGGGTGCCGACGGTGAGTTCCGCATCGGCGCCGACCGCTTCGGGCGCAAGCTCCGGCTCGCACTCCATTCCGAGCTCAGCGCGGAAGCGGTGCTGGCCCGTGCGCATGCGCACCTCGCCGAACTTGAGGACCATCTGTTCGAAGCCGCCTGTGCCCAGGTCGGTGCCGGGACCCGAGACGACAGGGAGGCGACGATCCGCAGGGCGCTCGATGCCGTGGCCGAAAGGCGCCCGAACGACGCCACCATCGTCGCCGAGGCCACCGACCAGTTGGCCGCGCTTGCCGATGCTGTAAGGGACCTCGGCATCGCCAAGCTCCCGTCGGATCCTTGCAAAGTGGAAGTCATGCCGGAGTTCCGGCGGGGCGTCGCCGTCGCCTACTGCGACTCGCCGGGGCCATTCGAGCAAGGTGGTGACACCTTCCTCGCCGTTGCGCCCACCCCCGCGGACTGGTCGGCCGAACGGATCGAGTCCTTCTACCGGGAGTACAACTCGGCCGCCCTCGTGAACCTGATGGTGCATGAAGGCTTCCCAGGGCACGCCCTCCAGCTCGCCCACAACAGAGGCTTCCGCGGCACCACACCCGTTCGCCAGGCCTTCCGGTCCGGACCCTTCGTCGAAGGTTGGGCTGTCCACGCCGAGCGCCTCATGGTGGAGGCCGGCCACGGTGGCCCTCCGGTGCGCCTCCAGCAGCTGAAGATGCAGCTCCGCATGACGATCAACGCCATCCTCGACGCCGAGGTGCATGCCGGAGGGCTGACCGAGGAGGCCGCCCTCGAGCTCATGATGCGTCGCGGATACCAGGAGGAGGGAGAGGCCGCCGGCAAATGGCGGCGCGCCTGCCTCGGGTCGGCTCAGCTGTCGACATACTTCGTCGGCTACACAGAGCTCGCCCCGGTGCTGTCAGGCAGGGGACCGGGGTCGAACTTCGACGACGTCCTCGCCCACGGCTCACCGCCGCCGTCCTTGCTCGCCGGACTGCTTTGAGTAACACGCCGCGGCCCGTGACGAGGCTCACACCTGCGGGGGCAGGGTCGGCAGGCTCGTCGAGGTCGCTCGTCTCTGGTGGACAAATCCTTTGTGACAACCGGGCGCCCCTTCGCCGAATGTTCTGTTCTTCGCGAAGCGACTCTCTTGGTACCTCTGTGGTCGCGACTGTTCCCCGCCCTCGATCGAATCCTCTTTGTGTCAAGGGGTTTCTTGGATGACCTTCTGAGCGCGCTGAAGAGGGCCACCCTGTCGGTGATCGGGGCGGCTGCACTATTCCGGGTGGATGGCTATGCCGACCCATCGCCGATAGCCCTTGTTCTGCCGGACTCAATGGTCTCGGGACCCGGCATAGTTACAGGCTCTCCAGGAAGCCGAGCAGCTTGTCCGGCGGCCGGTAGCGGCGTCGCGCGGCGGACGTCGGGGCGGTGCGGGCGAGGGCTTGCTCCTTCAAGGCGAGGTCGGCGTGGAGGTAGATCTCGGTCGATTTCGTGCTGGAGTGCCCTTTTCTGGAGTCCCGGGTGTGTTTTCTGCACCCTGACATGCGTGTTCGTCTGCCGCACAGCTGTGCGCCACAGGCGAGATCAGCGATTGACACGAGCCATGAGCTCACGGTTGATCTGGCGGGCGGACTCGAGCTCTTCGGTGCGCCGGGCGAGCGCCTCTTGAGCGTCAAAGAGCGCCTGTTCGAGATCGGCCACTCGAGTGTTCGTCACTCGATCGGGCACGTGGCCGTCCTCTGCAAGGATCTCCTTGCCGGTCAGCTCACCGACCCGCCGTCGGAGCGCCGCCAGATCGGCCTCGAGGCGCCGGTTGCTTGCCTTCGCGTTCTCGAGGTCGGCGCGCAGTGACGCCGTCGTGGTGCGAGCGCTCGCGGCGATCGCACCAGTCAGGTGGTCGGCGACCTGGGACGCCCGGCGGCCGACCTCGGCGCGAAGCTCCGGATGGTCGTAGATGAAACGACGGCTCACCCCGGCCCGGCGGGCAAGGACGGACACGACCGGGGCCTCTCCGGTGGCAACCATGGCCTCGAGCGTCGCGAGCAACCGGGCGGCCTTGGCCTCGGAATCGGCCCGGCGAAGCCGCGTGAGATGGCCGGCGTCCTCACCCATGGACGGCCTCCTTCTTGATGCCGGGGAAGAGCTCCGGGCGGATCTGGCGGGCGAGGCCGCGGAAGTGGACCGGGAAGGTCGCATCGAGCACGGCGCGGGCGCGACGCACGGTCGAGATCGCGGCCTCGACCTGAGCTCGGTCCTCGTCGCCGAGACCGGAGAGCACCCCCTCGTTGACGCTGATCAGGCGACGTAACGCCGCGATCTCTTCTTCGGATGGGGCTGCGTCGGCGCGGGCCCACTCGGCGAGCGCGGGCGCCGCCGCGGCGAGGCGCTCCCGGTCGGCGAGCAGTTCGCCGAGGTAGGCGCGCAGCTCTGGCTGATAGGAGGGGTCGGTACGGAAGTAGGTGCAGCCGAGGCAGCGGTGACGGAAGGGGCAGGACTGCCCACCGGCGGCGACGTTCGTCGGCTCGGTGCAGATGCCGAAGGGGACGGCGACCTGGCCGACCTGCTCGCGAAGGGTCTCGGAGCGGATCAGCGCCTCCGATCCGGGTCGAACCCGGTGCCCGGTGGCGTCGAGCTGGAGCGATCCGAGCGCGTCCTGAGCGACCCGCTTTCGGGTCGCTGTCACTCGGTAATACCCGAGCGTGGTCCGCACGGTGTCATGACCGAGCAGCTCCCGCAGCACGTCGACCGGCGTCCCGGCGTCCGCATGACGCTGGGCGAAGCTGTGGCGGAACGCGTAGGGGACGACGCGCTCGCGGGGAAAGGGCACCGGTCTGCCGACACCGTCACGCTCGGGCCCGTCGAGCTGATCGAACGCCTCCACCCAGGCGCGCACCTCGCGCTGGAGCTGCGAGGTGCCGATCGCCTTGGTCCCATCAGGGTTCTTCAACGGGCGGGGGAACAGCACGAGCCGCTCGATCGGCGTCGTCGGATAGGCGGCCCGGACACGAGCCTGCTGGGCGGTGACGATCGCGGCCTCTCGCTCGTGGATCGGGAGCCGGCAGTTGGTCTTCCCCACCTTCGGCATGTCGTGCACGAGGACCGGGCTCGATCGGCGCGTGCCGTCCTCACCGACGTGCTCGTCGTAGTCGAGGCAGTCGTAACGCAGGGCGCAGAGCTCCGCGGTGCGCCGCCCGACCCCGGCGCCGAGCTCCACCGCGGCGCGGATCGTCTCTCCGGCGTAGGACGCGAGCAGCGCGAGGCTCTCCGGCGAGAGCAGCTGGGCCATTACGACCTCGGGGAGCGCGCGGCCGACGGCGTCGTCACGGCGGGGACGACGGGGGCGCTCACCGGGACGGATGGCGACGTCGCCGGGAAGCCCTGCCAGCACCCCGCCCGGCTCGGCGAGTCCCGTCTCCCGGCAGTCCCGGAGAAAGCGCGAGACGAGATGGACCGTCGTCTCGCGCCGTGTTTTGGAGAGCTGGCCGGAGCGCTCGAGGTGGCCGAGACGGGCGAGGAAGGCCTCGACGTCGAGGTGGCTGAGCACGGCTGGGTCGGCCCCCTCGTCCGCACGCCGCGCGAGCTGGGAGGAGAACAGGCCGACGGCGCCGAGCATCGCGCGTACCGCTCCCGGCTTCATCGAGCACAGCGCCTCGGCGGCCCACGCCTTGGCCGCCTCGCACAACCAGAGCTGGGTGATGGGACGCGTCGGCGGCTGACCGGGATAGCGGGGACTGGTGCCGCCGCCGATAAAGGAGAGCGTCCCTCTCGCACCGAACAGGCGCAGGTCCCAATGGTCCTTTTGGTACTCCGAGCCGACGTCGCCCGCCGCGAGCGCGGCGCGGTCGGCGGCGAAGGAGCAGAACGTGCGGACCGGCGTGCGCGCCTGGGCCGCCGACGCCGCCGCGGCGAGGCTCGTCGCGCCGCAGCGGCGAAGGTGGGCGACGACCGAACGCAGCGTCGGCGGCATGACCTGGCGTCCTTCGGCGAGGGCCGCCTGGATGCCGTAGAGGATCTCCGCGATGAGCTCTTCGTCGAGGCCGGCGAGCACGACCCGGCCGCACTGGTCCGGCGCACAGGGCGAGGCGCTCCGTCCGAACCCCGAGAGCTCCGGGCAGCCGGCAGCGCGCCAGGCCATCTCGTGCGCCGGGCAGAGCCGGCTCCTCGGATGCCCTGCTAGACGCGCGCAGGCCGAGACCGAGCAGCGGCCGATGGTCGCACGCGGCGAGGCGGGAGGGTAGTGCTCGTCGCCGTCCACGAAGGCAGAGATGCTCTGACGTCGTCGCCGCCTGAGCCCGTCGCAGCTCGCGCACAGGTCGTTCGTCTGCACCGGGCGCTCGAAGCCCGGACGGCAACAGACGAGGCACAGCCGGTCTCGTGACCGGTGCGTGCGCCCGGGGCCGCGCGCGCAGAACGCCGCGAGGTCGCGCCCTGCTCCCTCCTTCTCGTAACGCGCGAGACAGCCGCCGCACAACCCGCTCGGGCTCCAGGCCTCGCGCTCGCAGCCGGCGACCTGACACAGCCGGTAGCCGAGGAGGCGGTGCTGGCGGTCAGGGGAAAAGGTCGCGTGCTCCGGGTCCCAGCCCGCCTCGACGAGCAGAGTGAGGTCGAGCAGGTCGCGAAGGCGGCTGGCCGGCCTGAGGCGAGCGCCGACCGCGTGGGCAGGAAGCAGGCTCACCTCGCCCCCTTGGCGAAGTCGAGCGGGCCGAGCCGTTCCACCGCCTGGCGTTGGGCGTCAAGATCGGGGTGCAAGTAGCGCTCGGTCGAGCGGATCGAGCTGTGACCGAGTAGCTCCTTCACGACGTCGAGCCCAGCATCTCGCGCTAACAGCTCGGTCGCCGTCGCGTGGCGGAACATGTGCGGGGTGACACTTCGGGAGAGCCCTGCGCGCCGGGAACAGCCGGCGAGCCACTTGCGCACGGCGTCAGTCGTCATCGGCCGCCCGAAGGGCGTGTGGGCGCAGTTGACGAGGACGAAGTCGCAGTCCCCCGCCCCCGGACAGGCGTCACGCTCGCGCAGGTAACGGTCGTAGCAGGAGAGCACCTCGGCGGAGACCGGCACGCTGCGTTCGCCGGACTTCGCCCGGGCGCCGTTCTCGTTGTCGCGGCTGACGACGTGCAGGTGCGGCCCGGGCATTGTGCAGCCGAGGGCGGCGGCCGAGGACGCGAAGTGGAGGTCGGAGCGGCGCAGCCCGAGCGCCTCGCCGACGCGCAGTCCGCAGAACCACAGCAGCACGAGGAGGAAGCGGTCCCGCCACGAGCGGCACATTTCGAGCAGCGCCTCAACCTCCTCGCGTCGAACCGGCACAGGGCGGGCCCCTCGACGGACGCGCTGGACGTGACGGGGACGCGCCCGGTAGCGCAACCCCGAACCCTCCGGTCGCAGCTCTGCTGGCAGGTGGCGGTCGTCGCTGACCTCGTAGAGGAAGGCGAGCACCGAGGGTTCCAGCTCGCCGTTCGCGACAGCGTGCTTGTAGCACTCGCGCACCGCCGCGAGCAGATGGTTGATCCGCCCCGGGCTGCGCACCTTGCCGTGCCCCGAACCCGCGCGACTGACCAGGGTCGTCCTCAGCATCGCGACGAACAGCGACAGGTCGCGCGCCCCGGCGCGGAGCTCCCGTTTGCTCGCCTCGCACCACGACAGGAAACAGGCGAGGTCGCCGGCATAGGCGCGGGTCGTTCCCTCGGCACGGTCGGCGCCGAGGCGAAGATGGCGCAGGTAGGAATCGGCGAACTCCACAGGGCGCCAGTCGCTGTCGACCACCGTCCAGTACGCGAGCGTCTCGGTCAGCGCGACGCGCAGCGCCTGCACCGGGCTCTCCGTTCTCGTTCACAGTTGCGCACGTGGCGCACGATAGGCAGAGGGTGTGTCAGTTTCTCCGTGAGACGACGCTGCGCGGAACAGTTCGGGACAGATCTCCCACTCCAGAAAAGTGACCAAGCCACATGGCCAAGACAGCGACGTCGAGGCCGTTGGTGAGCAGGTCCATGGCACAGCTGTGCCGCAAATTGTGGGTCGTGATCCGCTTGGCCATGAGCGACGGACATGTGCTCTGTGCGGTGGCGACATGTTTGGCGACAAGGCGCTGAACGGCGTCGGGGCTCAGTCGACCCCCGCGTGGGGAGGTGAACAGTGGGTCTTCTGGGTTGCCTCCCTGTTCGTGCAACCAGGCGCGCAGTAGTTTGACGGTCGACTTGTCGAGCGGCGTGTCCCGGCGCTTGCGGCCCTTGCCTATGCACTTGAGATGAGCTCCTGTGCCGAGTTCGACGTCTTGGCGTCGCAGGCCGGTCAGCTCCGATAACCGGAGACCTGTTCTCAAGGCGACGGCCAAAAGGACGTGGTCGCGCCGGCCGACCCAGGTGCCGCGATCCACTGCGGCGAGCAGGACGTCCATCTCGGTGCCGGTGAGGAACGAGCGAGGGCTCCTCTCGCTGCGCTTCTGCGGGATCGCGAGCACCTGTTGGATGCTCGCCGCGTGCTCGGGATGACGATAGGAGGCAAAGCGGAAGAAGGAGTGGACGGCGGCCAGGCGGGTGTTGCGTGTGCCGACGGAGTTGGCGCGATCGCGTTCGAGGTGATCGAGGAAGCCACTGATGAGTGCGGAGTCGAGATCGGCCAGGTCGAGGTCCGACGGCTCCTTGCCGGTCTGAGCCTCGGCGTAGGCGAGCAGGAGGCGAAAGGCGTGCCGGTAGGAGTCGATCGTGTGTGGGCTGGAGTCGCGCTGCTGGCCGAGCCGGGTGGTGAAAAAGGCCTGAAGGGTCGGAGCGAGCGCCGTCATGACCGGGCCTCGCTGTGTCGCTGTGCTCGATCGCTCGCCAGGGCGAGCAGCTCGGGGACGGCGGACAGATACCAGTACGTGTCCTTCGGCTGGGAATGGCCCATGAAAGCCGACAGCGCCGGCAGGTGAGCCTGCACATCGTCACCGGCGCGGTACCAGGCGATCAACGTGTCGACGGCGAAGGTATGACGAAGGCCATGCGGTCTCGGCCGGCGCTGTCGCGACGTCGGTTCTGGCTCCAGTCCGGCGGCACGGGTCAAGGCGACGAAGGTGGCATTGAGGGCGCTCTGGCTGAGCCGATTACCTCCTGTCGACATGAAGAAGGCGGGCGAGGACGTGTGCCGCCAGTGCTCGTCACGAGAGCCCGCATAGGCACGAAGCGCCGCGACCGTCGTGCCATGCAGCGCCAGCTCCCGCGACTTGTTGAACTTCGTGGCGATCACCTTGAGGGCCCCTGCGCCAAGGTCGACGTCGCCTCGATTGAGCCTGACGATCTCCCCGGCCCGCATGCCGGTCACTGCGAGCAGACCGATCACCGTCTCCGCCGTGGCCGCTCGGAAGCTCGGACGGAGCCGCCCGGCTTCGGCCATGAGGGCCCTGATGTCACCAGCCGAGTAGATGTACGGCGGGAGCCGTCGATGCCGCTCCGGCAATATGTCGCGAGGAGGCACCTCACAGCGCGGGTCGAGAAGCTGGAGGTGGGCAGCGAAGCGACGAGCGATGCCGAGACGCATGGCGTGCCACTGTGGGGACGCCCCGGAGGGCTTGGTGGCCCATTCGACCGCGACCTCCGTGGTCACTGTCGCCATGCCCATCTGCTCCAGGTACTCGACGAACTCCATCAGCACACGGCCCTGGACTCTGAGCTTGAAGCCGAGGGCGCGACGGATGGCGAGATAGTCCTCGGCGGCAGTTCGGAGGGTGCTCATCGCTGCACCTCCGGCCAGGGCTTGGCCAACGCGACCACCGACGCGGGGTGGGGGATGGCGTAGATCGCCGAGGTCGTCACCGTGGCGTGGCGGAGCAGCTGGGCGACCTCCGACAAGGGAGCGCCGGCACGGAGGGTCTCGGTTGCCACCATGTGACGAAGTCGGTGGGGGCCACAACGGGCGATACCGGCGCGGTCACAAGCGAAATGAACGACCGTACCGACCACCGACGGCGAGATCGGGCCATAGGGAGCGACGACCTTGAGGAACACCATCCGGGACGGCGACGTCGTGTTCCGGCCATCGACGAGATAGGCGGCAATGGCCTCGCCCACTTCAGCAGGGAGGGGCAGCTGATCGACGCGTCCGCCCTTGCCCGCGATGAGCAGCACCCCGGCCNNCCGAGACCGAGGCGGGCGACCTCCCCCGCCCGCAGCCCGAGCCGGACGAGCAGGCCCAAGATGGCCGCATCTCTCCGACCGGTCATCGTCGAGGTGTCACAGCTGGCGACCAACCTGGACGCTGCTTCGGCCGTGATGCTCGACGGTAAAGCGGTTTGAGGCCAAGCCGCCATCGCCGGGACCGCCTCCACAAGCGAACGGCTCGTCATGCCCGTCGCGTGAAAGAAACGCAGCAGTGAGCGAAGAGCGGTGACCATGCACCGAAGCGAGGGAGGACGCCGGTCGTCCGCCGCCGAGCGGACGAGTGAGATGACATCACCCGCGTCGAGCTCGGCGACAGCGACCCGCCCGTGCGGCCACCAACGGCGAATGCAGTCATCGGCATAGCTGGCATAGGCCTCGACCGTCGTTGCGCTCAACCCCCGTTGATCGCTGAGATAGCTGCGAAACTCGTTGAGAAGCCCATCCTCGGCTCCCGCCACCACGACATCGACAGCAGGCACGGCCCCGACGGCGCGCAGGTACGCCAACACAGGTGCGAGCGACTTCGAGGATCTGCACCAGCTGTGGTCGAACATCACCTGCCCGACCCTGTTGGCATACGGACGCGAAAGCTGGGCCTCCAACCCCGCCGAGGACGNNCGGTGCTCAGATCAACGGGACCGAGTCCACGCTCATCGAGCCATCGGCTGAGATGGGCCATCAGACGCATCAGCTGCGCCGCTCGGTCCTTCGAGTATCCGCTCGCCCTCAGTGACTCGAGGACACCGTCCCGGAACGGCTCCAGCGGACCCCCCACCCGAACACCTGCTTGTCTCTCCACAACACGCTCCTCTCCTTAAACGAGGAGAAAAGCTTGCGCGGACAGCCCCAATAATGCCGANNGCGCAGGTCATCGACAACGAGGACGGCGTGGTGCTCGACCACAGCGTCGTCATCGGTAACCCGCCGGACGCGCCGATGCTCGTGCCGGCCATCGAGCGCGTGGCGCGCCGTGCCAAGCAGGTCCCGATCGCGGTCAGCGCAGACCGAGGCTACGGCGAGAGTGCCGTGGGGGAAGCGCTCAGCGAGCTCGGCGTGCGCGACGTGGTGCTCCCGACCACAGGGCAAGCCGAGTGCGCGACGAAGAACCGTCGAGAGCGAGCCCGCGTTCCAAGAGCTCGTACGGTGGCGGACAGGAAGCGAGGGCAGGATCAGCTGCCTGAAACGCGATTTCGGCTGGAACCGAACGCGCATCGACGGGCTCGAGGGGACGAAGACCTGGTGCGGTCACGGCGTGTTCAACCACAACCTGGTGAAGATCGCCGTCCTGGTGACCGCCGGATGACCCGGCCACCGCTCCGGAATCGCATGACTTCTCAAGCCCGACTGCCGGATCGACTGGACGCCGTGGAACCCGAGAGCCCGAACCTTGCCCAGGATCAGTTTGGGTTTTTCAGGGGCAAGTAACTAACGGCTCGGGTTCTGCAGACCGCGATTTCCTGTTCACGCGGCTGGGAGCCACAGGTCAGCTCCTCCCACGCTGCGCAGTTGCGAGATAGCGCGACGCAGAACGATGTTCGTGCTCGTGTTCGAGGCCCCCGATCGCCGAATCCGGCGCGTCTGCACCGGCTGTCCACGGTGTCGTTCTGGCGCGCCCCGGGCCGGAGTTGTTATCCACCACCTACAGGCTTCGCTCTCTCCTTGTCACTCTTCTTTCTGGTCACTGATCCGCCCTGTCTCTCGGGCCTACTTCTCGACGTCCTGGCGCTCCCACACGCGGCCGATGCTGAGCACCGCTAAAGGAGCGGAGAAGGTCGGGTCATTCGTCGCCAGGTAGTCGACGCCCTGGCGCGAGATCCCGAGCAAGTTCAGAAGGTATGTCTCCGGCGCAGCCTGTACGGGCGGCCATCGGGATCGAAGATCAAGCGGTAGGAGACCTCTGCCCATCGTTGACTGGCAGGCGGCACCGCTGCGACCTCGTGTGATCGGACTCGACTCGGGGGCCGCGCCCGGCGCCCCGGGTGCGTCTTCCAGCTCGCCAGCTCCCCAGCGGTCTCTTCCCAAAGAGCGAGACAGTTCGCAAGATTCAACAGTTCCGGATCCTCCGGTGACCGTCCGAGGTGCTCGGCCCAGAGCGACAACCGGAGGTCGCGTGCGAACCGGCGGCTCCCGTCACCTAGCCCACCTGGATCAAGCGGAGCTCGGTCGTCGAGATCGCTGTCTATCACCGAGCAGGACAACTCCGAGTCATGAGTCCATGAACGGCGATTCAGGTTGTCGGATCCGACAGTCGCCCAGACGTCATCGATGATGCAGACCTTGGCATGGACATAGACGGGTGTCCCGACTTCGTTCTCGAGGTCGTAGATCCCTACACGATTGCCGCCGGCCGCCTGAACCGTTGCCATCGCCCGCGCCTGAGCGAGTCGACCCGGCGGCCCTGACAGTCGGCCGTCTTTGTCCGGGTAGCGAGGTACGATACCGATCAGTTGCAATCCTCGATTCCGACGTAGGGCGCTTGCGAGGAGTTCCGCAATCTCAGCGGACCAGAAGTACTGGTCCTCGAGGTAGATCAGCGTGCGTGCTCGGTCGATCGCCTTCGAAAACGCCCGCGCGATGCTTCGCTCGCCCTCGGGCGCGAACGGATACCTCGGGCGCCTCGATGGATAGGTCCGAAGCACCTGGACGGCATGGCTGCCAAGTGCCGGGGGAGCGGCCAGAGCGGCGGGGAGCGGACGGGCAAGACGATCTTGCGACATCAGGCGCGAGATCCAGGATCTCGGGCGACCGGCATGGTTGAGAGG
>PKWB01000171.1:26680-57648 GCA_003131685.1 Candidatus Dormiibacterota bacterium | reverse complement strand
ATCGCCATCGACGCGATCATCAACCAGAAGGGCACCGGGGTCATCTGCATTTACGTCGCCATCGGGCAGAACGCGCAGAAGGTGGCGCAGATCAAGGCGACGCTCGAGACGCACGGCGCCATGGAGCACACCATCATCGTCGCCGCGACTGCGTCCGACCCGGCGCCGCTGCAGTTCCTCGCACCCTACGCCGGCTGCGCGATGGGCGAGTACTTCATGCAGAAGGGCGGCCACGCGCTGATCATCTACGACGACCTCAGCAAGCACGCCGACGCGTACCGCGAGCTGTCGCTGCTGCTCCGCCGTCCACCGTCTCGCGAGGCGTACCCCGGTGACGTCTTCTACCTGCACTCCCGTTTGCTCGAGCGCGCGGCGCGGATGAGCGACGCCGAGGGTGGGGGGACGCTGACCGCGCTGCCGATCATCGANNATCCCGACCAACGTCATCTCGATCACCGACGGCCAGATCTACCTCGAGACCGACCTGTTCAACGCCGGCATCCGGCCCGCGATCAACGTCGGACTGTCGGTCTCCCGCGTCGGCGGTGATGCGCAGACCAAGGCGATGAAGCAGGTCGCCGGGCAGCTGCGCCTCGACCTCGCGCAGTATCGCGAGCTCGCCGCATTCGCGCAGTTCGCAGCGGACCTCGACAAGGGCACGCGCGACCGCCTCGACCGTGGCCAGCGCATGACCGAGCTGCTCAAGCAGCCCCAGTACGAGCCGATGCCGTTCGCCAAGCAGGTCATCAGCATCTTCGCCGGTGCGCGCGGCTTCCTGGACGATGTTCCTCTCGACCGTGTGCGCGATTTCGAGAAGAGCCTGCTGCGCTTCATGGACCAGGAGCATCCCGAGGTCGAGGAGGAGATCACCAAGACAGGTCGCATCTCCGACGAGTTGGAGAAGTCGATTCGCGGCGACGTCGAAGCGTTCAAGAAGACCTTCGCCGGATGACCGTGCGTCGTCTCAACGTCGCCTCCCGCAACCTCGCCAGGGACTGACCTTCGATGCCGAGCCTTCGCGATCTGCGCCGCCGGATCAAGGGCGTCCAGAACATGCGCAAGATCACCAAGGCGATGGAGCTCGTCGCCGCGGCGCGCATGCGTCGTGCGCAGGAACGCGTGCTTGCGGCGCGCCCGTACAGCGACGAGATCGCCAGCATCATGACCGAGTTGATGCGGCGCTCACCGCAGTACGAGCACCCCTTCCTCAAGGTGAGCGAGGTCCAGAAGCGGCTCATCATCCTGGTCACCGCCGACCGCGGCCTCGCCGGTGCGCTGAACAGCAACAACACCCGGCTGGCGTTGAGCGATGCCGCCAAGACGTCGATCCCGGTCTCGTACGTCACCATCGGCCGCCGCGGGCGTGACGTGCTCCGCCGCCTGCACCGCGATCTCATCGCGGATCAGAGCATGCTCGGAGAGCGACCCACCATGGGCGATGTGCTCCCAGCCGCGCGGGTTGCGATGGAGCAGTTCGAGCGGGGCGAGGTCCAGCAGATCGACATCGTGTACGCGCGCTTCATCAGCGTCGGCCGCCAGCAGACCGTGCGGCAACGGGTGATCCCCGTGGTGCCGCCCGAGGATGCGAAGGCGGTGAGCGCCGACTTCGAGTACGAGCCCGACCCGAAGGATGTCCTCGATGCGCTGCTGCCGCGATATGTCGAGGCGCAGGTGTATCGCGCCGTTCTGGAGAACGCGGCATCCGAGCAGGCTGCACGCATGATTGCGATGCGCAACGCGTCCGACAACGCAAGCGAGTTCATCGAGGACCTGACCCTCACCGCCAACAAGGTGCGGCAGGCGTCGATCACGACAGAGTTGATGGAGA
Source organism: Candidatus Dormiibacterota bacterium (assembly GCA_003131685.1). Classification (GTDB taxonomy): domain Bacteria; phylum Chloroflexota; class Dormibacteria; order Aeolococcales; family Aeolococcaceae; genus Palsa-851. The sequence goes on along the minus strand of PKWB01000171.1, from coordinate 55,820 downwards.
TCGTCTCCGGCGCAGCGGCGCTCGAAGGCTGAGGAGAGAGAGATGGCAGTTGTGGAATTGAAATCCGGCACCGGCGCCGTCGTGCAGGTGATTGGACCGGTCGTCGACGTCGAGTTCACCGGCGAGCGCCTGCCCGAGATTCTCGACGCGCTCGAGATCGATCGCGGCGACGGCAAGCTCCTCGTGCTCGAGGTGCAGCAGAGCCTGGGCAACAGCACGGTGCGAACGATTGCGATGGACACGACCGAGGGTGTGCGCCGCGGTGATGCTGTGCGCGCAACCGGTGCGGCGATTCAGGTGCCGGTCGGCGAGGAGACGCTCGGCCGGATGTTCAACGTGATCGGTGAGACGATCGACGGCAAGGGCCCGTTCAAGGGCAAGGGACGGATGCCGATGCACCGCACCGCGCCCACCATCTCCGAGCAGTCGACCGAGACCGAGATTCTCGAGACCGGCATCAAGGTCATCGACCTCATCTGCACCTTCTCGAAGGGCTCGAAGATCGGACTCTTCGGCGGAGCCGGTGTCGGCAAGACGGTCATCGTCATGGAGATGATCCGCAACATCGCCCGCGAGCACGCGGGGTACTCGGTGTTCGCCGGGGTTGGTGAGCGGACCCGTGAGGGCACCGCGCTCTACGGCGAGATGGAGGAGTCCAAGGTGCTCGACCAGACCGCGCTGGTCTACGGGCAGATGAACGAATCGCCGGGGGCACGCGCGCGGGTCGCGCTCACCGCGCTCACCATCGCCGAGTGGTTCCGCGACGAGAAGGGCGCCGACACGCTGCTCTTCATCGACAACATCTTCCGGTACACGCTTGCCGGTGCCGAGGTTTCCGCGCTGCTCGGACGCATGCCGTCCGCGGTTGGTTACCAGCCCACGCTCGCCACCGAGATGGGCGATCTGCAGGAGCGGATCACCTCCACCCACAAGGGATCGATCACGTCGGTGCAGGCGATCTACGTGCCCGCGGACGACTTCACCGACCCCGCGGTCGCCACCACGTTCGGTCACCTCGGCGCGACCGTAACGCTGAGCAGGTCGATCTCGGAGGCGGGCATCTATCCCGCGGTCGATCCGCTCGAGTCCTTCAGCCGCGTGCTCGACCCGAACGTCGTGGGCGAGGAGCACTATCGCGTCGCGCAGGGCGTGAAGCGCGTGCTCCAGGAATACAAGGAACTCCAGGACATCATCGCCATCCTCGGACAGGAGGAGCTGACCGAGGATCAGAAGCAGACGGTCAGCCGTGCGCGCCGCGTGCGCAACTTCCTGTCGCAGCCGTTCTTCGTCGCCGAGGTGTTCACCGGGCGTGACGGCAAGTACGTGCCGCTCGAGGAGACGATCCGCGGGTTTGGGGAGATCCTCGACGGCAAGCACGACGACCTGCCGGAGGACGCATTCTATATGGTCGGCACCATCGACGAGGCCGTGCAACGCGCGGCCGCGTTGAAGGGCGACGAAGGGCAGGAGGCGAAGCCAGCCGAGGGTGCGGCTGTTCCGGCGCCGGCTGCGGAGGCACCCGCCGCGGAGGTTGCTGCCACCGATGCGGATGCTCCCGCCGCGGATGCGGATGCTGCCGTCGCCGATGCGGTTGCTGCCATCGCCGATGCGGATGCCGCTGTCGCCGATGTGAAAGCCGCCGTCGACGATGCGGATGCTGCCGTCGCAGATGCGGATGCTGCATCCGCTGCCAGCGCCCCGGCCACGGAGGACACAGCCGCCGCGGCCAAGCCGGACGAGCCCGCCAAGGAATAGCCGCTATGGCGAAGCTCCAGGTCGAACTCGTCACCCCGGAGGGTCGCGTCTTCAGCGAGGAGGCCGACTTCGTGCTCGCGCCGGGCGTGGAGGGAGACCTCGGGGTCCTGCCGCAACACATCGCACTGCTCACGCCGCTGCGCACCGGCGTGGTGACCATTCGCAACGACGACGCCGAGCATGTGCTCGCGGTCTCGGGCGGATTTCTCGAGGTCCTGCCCGACAAGGTGACGATCCTCGCGGATGCCGCCGAGCGCGCCGAGGACATCGACGAGGCGCGTGCCGAGGAAGCGCGCAAGCGTGCACAGGAACTTCTCGCCCAGAACGTGGACAGCGAGGAGGCGGTGATGGCTCTCGAGCGCGCCACGCTGCGACTGCAGGTCGCTGAGATCCGGCGCCGCCGTCACGGGCACTCGCCGCCTTCTCAGTGACGTCGCCGCCGGGGCTCGACCTCGAGGCGCTCGCCCGATACCTGGCACCCCACGTCGGCGGACTCGCCGGGGCCCTGCGCGGCGAGGTCATCCCCGGTGGGCGCTCGAATCTCACCTACATCGTCGATGACGGCGAACGCCGTTTCGTGGTTCGCCGGCCGCCGCTCGCACACGTGCTGCCGACCGCGCACGACATGGCGCGCGAGTACCGGGTGCTTGCAGCATTGCAGGGAACGGGGATCCCGGTACCGCACGTGATCGCGCTCTGCGAGGACGAGTCGGTGATCGGAGCGCGCTTCTACGTCATGGAGTGGATCGACGGGCACGTGGTTCGCGATGCGCTCCCTGCCGAGTTTCCCGACACCACCGACACGCGGCAGGCGATGTCGTCGGCGCTGGTCGCCACGCTGCTGCGTCTGCACGCGATCGACCCCGACGCGATCGGGCTTGGCGACTTCGGCCATCCCGACGGCTTCCTCCCTCGCCAGGTTCGGCGTTGGTGGCAGCAGTGGGAGGCGTCGAAGACGCGCGAGCTGCCGAGCATCGAGGAGCTGCGCCGGCGACTCGACGAGACGGCGCCCGTGCAGTCGCCACCGGGGATCGTGCACGGCGATTACCGCCTCGACAATGTCATGTACGCGCCCGCGGATCCGTCGCGCATCGTCGCGGTGATCGATTGGGAGATGTGCACTATCGGCGATCCGCTGTGCGATGTCGGCCTGCTCTGCGTGTACTGGGCCGATGACCCGTCCGAGGCGGCCGCGCGCACCCTGCACGGGCGGGCGATCACCGTCGAGGACGGCTTCTACAAGCGAGCCGACCTGCTCCGCGACTACGCTGCGGGAACGCAGCGCGACCTGACCTCGCTCGACTGGTACATCGCGCTCGGCGCATACAAGCTGGCGATCATCGCCGAGGGGATCACCGCGCGGTTCCTGATGGGGATGACCGTCGGCGAGGGCTTCGAGACGATGGGGGAGATGGTGCCGGCCATCGTCGAGAGTGGCCTCGAGGCACTGGACCGGTTGCGTTCCACCGAAGGAGGCTGAACATGGATTTTGCGGAGACCCCGAGGGTGCGTGAGCTCAGCGAGAAGGTCTGGCGCTTCATGGATGAGCGCATCCGTCCGGCCGAGGAGGAATACTGGCGCGGCTTCTCCGCGGAGACCACCCCGCAGCGCATCTCGCCGGTCATGGAGGAGCTGAAGGCCGAGGCCCGACGGCGAGGGCTCTGGAATCTCTTCCTGCCCGACAAGCGGTTCGGTCCCGGCCTCACCAACCTCGAGTACGGCGCGCTCGCCGAGATCATGGGCTGGAGCTCCATCGCCTCCGAGGCGATGAACTGCTCGGCGCCGGACACGGGGAACATGGAGGTGCTCGCCCAGTTCGGCACGCCCGAGCAGCAGGAGACGTGGCTCACGCCCCTGCTCGCAGGAGAGATCCGTTCCTGTATCGGGATGACCGAGCCCGAGGTCGCCAGCTCGGACCCGACGCAGCTGGCCACGCGCATCGATCGCGATGGTGATGATTACGTCATCAATGGCCATAAGTGGTTCACCAGCGGAGCGGCGCATCCCAACGCCAGGGTCATCCTGCTGATCGGCATGACCGACGCTGAGGCGGAGCGGCACGCGCGTCACACCATGGTGCTGGTGCCGATGGATGCACCCGGCGTGACCATCGTCCGCCAGCTCAAGGTCTTCGGCTTCGACGACCCGGGGAGTCACTGCGAGGTGCTGCTCGAGAACGTGCGCGTTCCGCAGTCCAACCGCATCGGTGATGAGGGCACCGCTTTCATGATCGCCCAGGCGCGGCTCGGCCCTGGGCGTCTGCATCACTGCATGCGGTTGATCGGCGCTGCGGAACATGCGCTCTCATTGATGTGCGAGCGTGCCAAGTCACGCATCGCGTTCGGCAAGCGGCTCGCCGAGCAGGGCGTGGTGCGCGAACAGATTGCCAGGTCGCGCATCGAGATCGAGCAGGCGAGGTTGTTGTGCCAGAAGGCCGCGTGGCTGCTCGACACCCAGGGCAGCCTCGGCGCGCGCTTCGAGATCTCGGCGATCAAGGTGGTCGCGCCCAATGTCGCGCAGGCGGTGATCGACCGGGCCATTCAGGTGCACGGCGGGGCCGGTGTCTCGCAGGATCTGCCGCTCACCCAGATGTACGCGTACGCCCGGTCGGCACGGTTCATGGACGGCCCGGACGAGGTGCACCTCTCGATCATCGGCCGCGAGGAGTTGAAGCGCGAAGAGGGGCGTGCGTAATCCTCGCGGTTCGCTTCGTGTCCACCTGATACTTTATTTGCATGTTGGACCGGCGGCTTCAGGTGCGGATCGATCACGCGCTCTGGGAGCGCCTCGAGGGCGAAGCTGAACGTCGTGCTGTTTCGGTCAGCACGCTCGTACGCGAAGCGATCGACGAGCGCTATCCAGCGCGCACCGAAGAGCGTCGTGCTGCTCTCGCAGCCGTTCTCAACGCGGACTCAATGGCGGTGCCGACGCCCGTGGCGCTCCGTCGCGAACGCCTGAAGATGAGGGTCGGGTAAGCCATGTGATACTGCGCAGCCATTCGGCTCAGCGCAGCTCGCTGATACGGATCAGGTTGCCGGCGGGATCGCGGATGGCGCAGTCACGAATCCCGTACGGCTGCTCGGTCGGCTCCTGGACGACCTCGGCTCCACTGGCCTCCAGCCGCTCGAAGGCGCCGTCGAGGTCGGGCGTGGCCAGGACGATGATGGCGTACGTGCCCTTGGCCATCATCTCCTCGATGGTGCGACGCTCATCGTCGGTGATGCCCGGGGTGGCGAACGGCGGGTACAGCACGATCGACGTCCCGGGCTGGCCGGTGGGGCCGACCGTGACCCAGCGCATCCCGGCGTAGCCAACGTCGTTGCGCACCTCGAAGCCGAGGGTGTCGCGATAGAAGGCGAGGGACTCCTCGGGGTCGTTGTGCGGGAGGAACGTCGAGTGGATGCTGATGTCCATGGCCGTCACTCCAGGTGCTGATCCGTGAAGGGCGCTTCTCGATTTCTGTCATCGGTCCTGAATCAGCCCGAGGACGTTGCCATCCGGGTCGGCGAAGGTGGCCACGAGGCGGCCGTTTCCGACGTCGTTCGGTGCCTGCTTCAGGGTCGCACCGGCGGCGGTCACCTCGGCGAGCTTCGCCTCGATGTCGGCCACGTGCCAGTAGGCCACCGGTGAGGTCATGCCCTGCGGTCCACCGTTCGGCACCAACCCGATCTGCTGGCCTTCGGCCTCGTAGCCGACGTAGTAGGGCGCGTCCGCCATCGGCTCCACGCCGAGGAGTGCGGTGTACACCGGCTTGGCCTTCGCCAGGTCGGTGACGGGATGCAGCACGGTCTTGATTCCCATCGTCGGAGAGTCGGTCATGGTCACTCCTGATGTCGTTGTGGTGATGTCCATGACGGTCATGCTAGGTGCGGTTCATTGACCGGCGCTTCTCGATTCCTGATCGGTTTGGTCACCTGTTTCGCGACGCATGAGGGCATCCCCGCAGTCGTGTCCGCGGGGTCGCGGCGGTACGTGCTGGGGGGCACGCCGACCAGTTCGGTGAATCGCGTGCTGAAGGTGCCGAGCGATGAGCAGCCGACCTCGAAACACACGTCCGTGACGCTGAGGTCGCCACGGCGCAGCAGGGCCATGGCGCGCTCGATACGCCTGGTCATGAGATAGCCGTACGGGGCCTCGCCGTAGGCGAGCTTGAACTCGCGGCTGAGGTGTCCCGCCGACATGTTCGCGCCGCGGGCGAGCGCCTCGACGTCCAGCGGCTGCGCGTACTCTCGGTCAATCCGGTCGCGGACGCGGCGCAGGCGGGCGAGGTCGCGCAGGTGCTGGGCCGCGGCCGGGGTGAGGGTCACGTGCGAGATCGTGCCACGTCGTGCCGGATGGGCGAGGCGTAGCGCCGGGGGACGTCACCCGAGAAGGAATACGTGTCCGGAGTCGGGCGCCAGAGTCTCTGACGTGATCGAGGTCCCGTCGCGGTTCACGTACGTACCGCCGAACGTGATGGTCGCGGCCGTGCTTGTCGGGTTGACGGCGACGATCCCGTTGGTGAACGATCGCTCGAAGAGGCTGCCGGTCTGCGCGTATGGGCCCAGCGGAGCACCGATATTCACATGGTCCCAGGCGATATCGGCACCGGCGTACCCATCGTGCTCGCGAGCTGCGACTGATCCCGCGGCTAGCGTCAGGTCGTGTGGGTTTCCTGTGGTGGCTGAGCGTCGGGCTTAGACCACTTTCTGGCGACCAGCGCCGTCGAGCTACGCGTCAGTCGTGCCGTCGATTCGCTCACGCAGCAGGTCCGCATGACCGTTGTGCCGTGAGTACTCCTCGATCATGTGGTTGAGGATCCAGCGCATCGAGACCTCCCGGCCGGTCCTGTGTCGCCCGGTCGCATCCAGCGCGCGGCGGGAGACGATGTCGTCGGCGCGGTCGCATTCGTCCCGCCACGAGGCGAATGCCTCGTCAGCATCAGCGGTGTCGACGTTGTCGAAGTCGCCATCGCGGTCGTCGGGCGACGAGTAGCGGTCTGCGACGTCCTCGCCGGCGAGGGTCCGCCGGAACCAGCCTCGCTCGACGTCGGCCATGTGGCGCACCAGTCCGAGCAGCGACAGGGTTGAAGGCTCCACCGACCGGATGCGCAACTGATCCGGCTCCAGCCCCGCGCACTTGCGGGCGAGCGTTTCACGCTGCCACTCGAGGTACGCGAGCAGCGTCGACCGCTCGTCGCCGGTTCGGGGGATCTCGTCGTAGTCCATCAGCGGAAGTGTATGGCCGCCGATCACGCTCGGACCCGGCTTGCAGACCTACGCGATCGTGATCTTCTCGTTCAGGTAGACGTCCTGGACCGTGTTGAGCAGGTTCACGCCATCGCGCATGGGCCGCTGAAATGCCTTGCGGCCACTGATCAACCCGGTCCCGCCGGCACGCTTGTTGATGACCGCCGTCTTCACCGCCGCGGCGAGGTCTCCGGCGCCGATCGACTCACCGCCGGAGTTGATGAGGCCGACGCGCCCGGAGTAGCAGCTGAGCACCTGGTAGCGGCAGAGATCGATCGGATGATCCGAGGTGAGCTTGGTGTAGACGGCGTCCGCCGTCTTGCCGAAGTTGAGCGCCGTGAACCCGCCGTTGGTGGTCGCCAGCTTCTGCTTGATGATGTCCGCCTCGATGGTGACGCCGAGGTGATTCGCCTGACCGGTCAAATCGGCTGCCAGGGCGTAGTCGACCCCGTCCTTCTTGAACGCCGAGTTGCGCAGGTAGCACCAGAGGATCGTCGCCATACCGAGCTCGTGTGCCTGCGCGAACGCCACCGAGACCTCCTGCAGCTGGCGGTCCGCCTCGTCTGAGCCGAAGTAGATGGTCGCCCCCACCGCGACCGCCCCGAGGTTCCAGGCCTCCTTGACGGTGCCGAACATGATCTGGTCGAACTTGTTCGGGTACGTGAGCAGCTCGTTGTGGTTGAGCTTGACGACGAAGGGAATGCGGTGCGCCCAGTGCCGCGAAACGGCGGCGAGCACGCCGAATGTCGAGGCGACCCCATTGCACCCTGCCTCGACCGCGAGCTCGACGATCTTGCCGGGGTCGAAGTACTCGGGATTGGGAGCGAACGACGCGCCGGCCGAGTGCTCGATGCCCTGGTCGACGGGGAGGATCGACACGTAGCCCGTGCCCCCGAGCCGGCCGTGCTCGTACAGCGACGAGAGGTTGCGGAGCACCCGATTAGAGCGGTCGGTGCCGGTCCAGACGCGGTCCACGAAATCGGGCCCCGGGAGGTGCAGCGTGGACCGGGGAACCGTCTTGCATTCATGCTCGAGGAGGGACGCGGCGTCCTCGCCGAGAAGCTGTTCGACGGTGTCGGTGGTGGAAAGCGTTGCGGTTGCCATGGGCGTCTCCGTTATGTGTCGGCGATCCGACTGGATGCCGCTCTCTAATCTACCCCGTCGGCAACTGCCCGGTCAGCGGTCGCCGTCGGGTACGGTAGGCGCAGATGGAACTCCTCCGTATCCGTGGCGGCCCTCGCCTCGAAGGGAGCGTCGCGATCTCCGGGAGCAAGAACGCGTCCCTGCCGGTGATGGCGGCGGCGCTGCTCACCGACCAGGAGGTCGAGCTCGGCAACGTTCCCGATATCGAGGACATCTCCACCATGGCCTCGATGCTCCAGCACGTCGGGGTCCGCGTCGAGCATCCCCAGACCAACACCTGGCGCCTCCACGCCGCGGAGCTGCGGACCACCGAGGTCGACCCCAACCTGAGCCGGCGGATGCGCGGCTCGTTCCTGCTGCTCGGCGCCCTGGTGGCACGAGCGGGGGAGGCGAGCATCGCCAAGCCGGGAGGCGATGACATCGGCATGCGCCGCGTGGAGCAACACCTCGAGGGCCTGCGCCTCATGGGCGCCGAGGTCGAGGAGCGCGAGGGTGGCTACGTGGCTCGCGCTCGCCGCCTGCACGGCGCGCGGATCGCGCTCGACATGCCGACCGTCACCGGCACCGAGAACCTGATGATGGCCGCGGTGCTCGCCGAGGGCATCACCGTCATCAGCAACGCCGCTCGCGAGCCGCACGTCTACGACCTGGCGCGCTGCCTGATCGGCATGGGCGCGCACATCACCGGCGTCGGCACCGAGTTGATCGTCATCGAGGGCAGCGGCGGGTTGCTGCACGGAACGACGCACAACATCACCGCCGACTACATCGAGGCGGGCACGTACATGATCGCGGCCGCGGCGACCTACGGCGACGTCGTCGTCGACAAGATGCGACCCAGCGACCTGCGCTGGCTCTTCAGCAAACTCCGCTCGGCGGGGTGCGACATCGTCGAGGGCGCGAATCACGTGCGCGTGACCTGCTCACACCTGCGCGGCGTGGACATGACCACGTGGCCGCACCCCGGTTTCGCCACCGACATGCAGCCGCAGTTCTGCGCGCTCATGACCCAGGCGACCGGGCCGAGTGTGATCAGCGAAGCGTTGTACGAGAACAGGTTTCGCCACGTCGAGTTCCTCCAGCAGATGGGTGCGAACATCGCCATCGACGGACGCAGCGCGGTCATCAACGGACCGGCGCGGCTCCATGGGACGAGGATGAGCATCCCCGACATCCGCAGCGGCGCGGCGCTGGTGATCGCCGGCCTCTGCGCCGAGGGCACGACCGAGCTCGACAGGGTGTTTCACCTCGAACGCGGCTACGACGACCTCGAGACCAAGCTCGCCGGTCTGGGCGCGGACATCGAACGCCTCGTCACCGACGAGCCCGGTACCGAAGTGCGCGACCTCACCGGCGTGGTCGGCGACTGAGGCGATTCGAAACAGTGCTGGGCAAGAAGGTCGGCATCGACCTCGGCACGACGACGACGAGGATCATCGTCAAAGGTGAGGGCATGATCGCCAGCGAACCGACCGCGGTGGCGATCCGCGACGGCGGGATGCAGGCGGCTGTGTTCGGTGAGGCGGCCTTCGAGACCGCGGCCGAGGATCCGGAGTTCCAGCTGCGCCGCCCGGTCGCCGGGGGAGCGATCGCCGATTCCGGGTCGGCCCGCTGGCTCGTCAACCACGCGATGATCCGCGCCGCCGGCCGGCAGCGCATCTTCAAGCCCGACGTGGTGATCGCGGTGATGTCCTCATTACCCGGCGGGCAGCGCAGGTCCCTCCTCGAGGCGGCGGCGCTGGCCGGTGCACGGACCGCCTATCTGCTCGATGCGCCGCTGGCCTCGGCGATGGGTGCGGGCATCCGCCTCAGCGGGCCCAACGGCCACCTCGTCGTCGATATCGGCGCCGGCAAGACCGATATCGCCGCGCTGGCGCTCGAGGGCACGGTCAGCGGTCGCTGCCTCGCGGGCCACGGTGGCATGCGCCTGCACGACTGCGTCGCCGAGCACGTCCGCCAGGAGCACGGCGTGACCGTCGATGCCGCAACCGTTGAGGAGCTGATCGCGTCGCTCGCGCGGGTCGGTCCCCATGAAGAGCGTCGCCTCGATGTCATGGGCGAAGGCGAGAGCGGAGAGGCGAGCCTGACGATCACGTCGACCGAGCTGAACGCCTGCCTCGATGCGCACATGCGGCCCATCCTTGCGGCGATCGACGCGGTGATCGCCGACACGCCGGAGCGGTTGATGGCCGACATCAAGCGCGAGGGGATCCTGCTCTGCGGCGGAGGCGCTCAGCTCGAAGGCTTGGACAGTGCCATCGCCACCGCCATGGGGATCGAGGTCCATCGCGAGAGCCAGCCACAGCTCTGCGCGGTCCGGGGAACCGGCTACGCGCTGGACAACCTCGATGTCCTCAAGCGCGCGCTGATGTATATCCGCTGAGGTCAGATCGAGGCTTCGATGCCTGCGAGCACGTCCTCGACGCGGATCTGGTCCATGGTCGCCCCATTCAGGATCCCGTCCTCGTAGCGGGGCGGCGCGATCGCCTGGACCACCCGGTGCGCCGGGCCGTAGGCTCCGCCTCGAGCGCCGTCGGTGGGACCGAACAGCCCGACAGTGGGCGTGTCCATCGCGGCCGCGAGCTGGAGGAGTGGGGTGTCGCTGCCCACCAGGAGGTCGCACCGGGCGATCACCCCTGCGAGGGTGGCCAGGTCGATCTCGCCGACCAGGTCGGTCGCGGCCGCGCGCAGATCCATCTTCATGTGCTCGGCGGCCAGCCGGTCGTGCGCCGAGCCGACCAGGAGGATCCCGGCGCCGTGGCGCTGGGCCAGCAGGTTGGCGAGATGGGCCCACCGCTCCGGCTCCCAGACCGTCTCGGATGCGGCTGCACTGGGGTTCTCGGCGTACCCGGCCCCCGGGGCGATCGCCACCAGCAGACGTCCGTCGCCGAGGCCGCTGCCGTGGAGGACATCCACGGCCCGGCGCCGGGCCTCCGGTCCCGGCTCGTACACGGGGGTGTGGAGCTGCTGATGGACGCCCGCGACCTCGGCGAGGCGCAGCCACGTCTCCGCCTGGTTCTCGGATCGCCTCGGCTTCACGCGCCCGGTGAGCAGCAGCCCGATGCCGCCGCCGACGCCGCTTCGCTGGGGAATGCCCGCGAAGTACGCGGCGGTGGCGGGGGCGGAGCCCGAGGTGCAGAGGAACACCGAATCGAGGCGGAGGCTCCGCAGCGTCGCCCAGAGGTGGAGGCCGCCGCTTCGCCTGCCCCGGAGCCCGGCGAGAGGCACGACCACGTCGACGGGCGGAATGCCATCGGCCAGGTCGACCGCGGTGGTGGGGCAGACCAGGGCGATCCGCGCGGTGGGGTGGCCCGCGCGCAGCGTGCGCAGCAGCGGAGTCGTCTGCAGGGTTTCGGCCATTCCGCCGTTCACGACCACCGCGATGTCCACGGCCGAACGGTATAGCGTGTGACGCTCTGCGCGCGGGATTGCGCGTGGAACGCGCGATCGACGTCGCGGTGCAACCATATGAGTCAATGGGTCATTCGCTCGCCGGCCGTGATCTCCTGAGCATCGCGGACCTCACCACCGACGAGATCATCGCCGTCCTCGACCTGGCCGACGCGGCCAAATCGGGGCGGGATCTCGGCAGCCCGCTCGCGGGCCGATCGCTGGCGCTCATCTTCCAGCGACCGAGCAACCGCACCCGGGTGTCCTTCGAGGTGGCGATCCACCGCCTCGGCGGTCACCCGATCGCGCTCTTCAACCCTGAGGTCCAGCTCGGTGAGCGTGAGTCGGCGGCGGACATCAGCCGGATCCTCGACCGCTACGCGGACGGGATCGTGGCGCGCCTGGTCTCGCACCGGGACCTGGTGACCATCGCGGGGGCTGCCTCATCCCCGGTGATCAATGCCCTGACCGACGCCGAGCATCCCTGCCAGGTGCTCGCCGACTGCATGACCGTGCGAACCGTCACCGGGCGGCTCGCGGGCTCGACGGTGGCGTACATCGGGGACGGGAACAACGTCTGCACGTCCTGGATCTATGCGGCGGCATTGCTCGGGGTGAACCTGCGGGTGATCTGCCCGCCGGGCTACGAGCCCCTGGCGGCCGTCATCGAGCGGGCCGCGCGGCTGCGCGCTCCGGGCACCGGTTTCGAGGTCACCCATGAGGCCGGCCCGGCGCTGCGCGATACCGAAATCATCTACACCGACGTTTGGACCAGCATGGGCCAGGAGACCGAACAGCAGCGCCGGCGCGAGGATTTCGCCTACCTCCAGGTGAACGACGGACTGGTCGGGCTGGCGCCGCCGCGCGTCCGGGTCATGCACTGCCTTCCCGCCCACCGCGGTGAGGAGATCACCGACGCGGTCATCGACGGTCCACAGTCGGTCGTATTCGACCAGGCGGAGAACCGCCTCTGGGTGCAGCAGGCGCTGCTTGCCCTGATCTATGCGGGCGACGGCTACGAGGCCGCGGCGTGAGCGATCTGCTGCGCAACGTCCACTTCTTCCTGCAGAGCCTGAGCTGGCGCGATGGCCTCGACGTGCTGGTGGTCGCCTTCCTGCTCTATCAGCTCCTGAAGCTGATCAGAGGGACGCAGGCGGTGCAGCTGCTGCTCGGTCTCGGCGTGATCTTCGCCGTCGGCTGGGCTGCGCAGCTCCTGCACCTCCGCCTGCTCGAGTTCATCTTCAACAACGGCACCCAGGCGATCGTCATCGCCGCGATCGTCCTGTTCCAGCCGGAGCTGCGCCGCGCCCTTGACCAGGTCGGCCGGCTCGGGACCGTCCGTGCCGTGCTCGGCCGTCAGCCGGAGCTGGCCTACGCCCGCACCGTGGATGAGGTGCTGCGCGCGGCCGCCTCGCTCGCCGAGCACAAGATCGGCGCGCTGATCGTCTTCGAGCGCGAGACCGGGCTCGAGAATCTCGCGGCCACCGGGGTCCACGTCAACGGCGACGTCACTGCCGAGATGCTGGCCACGATCTTCATCCCCGGCTCCCCGCTGCACGACGGGGCGGTGATCATCCGGGAGAGCCGGATCATCGCCGCGGGCTGCGTGCTCCCGCTCGCGGAGACGCTCCCCGGCGTCGGCCGGATGGGCACGCGGCATCGCGCGGCGCTCGGCCTGACCATGCAGAGCGACGCGGTGGTGCTCATCGTCAGCGAGGAGACCGGCCTGATCAGCATCGCCAACGACGGCAAGATCTACCGCGGTCTCGACCAGGCCAAGCTCCACGAGATGCTGGTCACCATGCTTGCGACCGAGGGCGGCTCGGGACGCTCTGCGATGCTCCGACCGCTGCAGCGAGTGGGCACGCTCCGAACCCTGAGGCGTCGTTCGCACCCGTGAGACTCCCGGGGTTCGTCCGGAGGAACTGGAAGCTCAAGGTGCTCTGCTTCTTCATCGCGTTCGTGACCTGGGTCGGCGTGGTGTACGCGGGCAATCCGCCGGAGACCAGGGTGGTCTCGGTCGCGATCCCGCAAAGCTCGGTGAGCCTTCCTGCCGGTTATGTGCTCGTGCACTCGGTGAACGACGTTCCGGTGCGTGTGGGCGGTTCGCAGAACACCCTTGATTCGCTGAATCCCGCCGTGCTCATCGCCAACGTGGACTGGGCGGCGGTGAACCGCGTTGGCACGTATTCCATCCCGATGTCGATCCTCAACAGCGATGCGCAGATCGAGCTGATCGATCCACCCACGTCCCTGCAGATCGATGTGGACAAGTTCGGGTCGGTGTCCGTGCCGGTCACGATCAATGTCACCAATCCGCCACCGGTCGGCTATGTGGATGGCACCCAGCAGGCGTCCCCGTCAACCGTGGCGGTCCGCGGCCCCGAACATGAGCTTTCCGGCATCCACGCGGCGGTGGCGGTCAACTTGAGCAACCAGAAGGCCAACTTCGAGGCGCAGGTTCCCGTCTACGTGTACGACAGCAGGAACCAGCGGATCACCGACCTGGTCGCCGGGCCCGCTCAGGTCAACGTCAGCATCACGATCACGGCTCACGTCACCACCAAGACCGTTGCGGTGGCACCGAGGTTCGCCGGGAGCCCACCCACCGGGCATTACCTGGTCGGGGTCGTGGTCACGCCCTTCATCGTCGTGGTCACCGCGCCACAGGACCTGCTCAACTCGCTCGTCAACATCAGCACGGTCCCCATCCAGATCGGAGGGATCACCGGCGACTACACGCAGACGGTCAACCTCGTCGCCCCGGCCGGCGTGACCCTCTCGGTGACCAAGGTGACGGTCACGATCGACATGAGCACGGTCCCGGCGCCGCCACCGACCCCCACGCCGGCACCAACGCCGACGCCGACCCCGTCGGCCAGCCCGTAACCCGTCCCGAGCCTGACCGTTCCAAAGAGGTCCTATGTGCGGCATCATCGGCTACACCGGCCCGCGTCCCGCGGCTCCGATCCTGCTCGACAGCCTGAGGCGTCTCGAGTATCGGGGCTACGACTCGGCCGGGATCGCGATCATCGACCCGGACGGCGATGTCGCGACCGTCAAGAACACCAACAAGGTCACTGACCTCGCCCGTCAGGTCGAGGCCGAGGGAACTCCGGTCGGCACCGTCGGCATCGGACACACTCGCTGGGCCACGCACGGACGTCCCTCGCTCGAGAATGCGCATCCGCACCAGGACTGCACCGGCCGCATTCACGTGATCCATAACGGCATCGTCGAGAACTACCGCGAGCTCCGCGCCGAGCTGATGTCGCGCGGACACGAGTTCCTCAGCGAGACCGACACCGAGGTCGTGCCCCACCTCATCGAGGATGCCTTTCGCGGAGACCTCGCGGCCGCCGTGCGCAGCGCTCTGAATCGGATGCAGGGTGCGTGCGCGCTGGTGGTCATCTCCGCCGATCAACCGGACCGCGTCGTCGGTGCTCGGATGAATGCGCCGCTGGTGGTCGGGCTCGGTCGCGGAGAGGTGTTCGTGAGCAGCGACATCACCGCCCTGATCCCGTACACCAAGCGGATCGCACTGCTTGGTGAAGGTGAGATCGTCACCGCTACACCCGACGGGATCACGGTGCAGCAGCTTGATGGAACCGCTGTCGAGGCGCGCATCGTGACTGTGGACTGGGAGGCGGAACAGGCGCAGAAGAACGGCTTCCCACACTTCCTGCTCAAGGAGATCCACGAGCAGCCCGAGGCGGTGCGCAACGCGCTGCGCGGCCGCATCGATGACCTGGGCATGGTCGTGCTGCCGGAGCTGGGGATGAGTGACGATCAGCTTGCCAAGGTGCACGAGGTCGTGCTGGTGGCCTGCGGGTCGGCGTGGTATGCGGCGATGGTCGCGGGATACGCGATCGAGCATCTCGCCAAGATTCGCTGCAAGGTCGAGGCCGCGAGCGAGTTCCGCTACGGCGAGGCGCTCGTCGACGAGCATTCATTGGTGATCGCGGTGTCGCAATCGGGTGAGACCGCGGACACGCTCGCAGCGGTGCGGCAGGCGCATGCGGCCGGAGCCAAGGTGATTGCAATCACGAATGTTGTCGGGAGTGCATTGCCGCTCGAGGCAGACGGCGCGCTGTACATGCAGGCCGGACCGGAGATCTCGGTTGCCGGCACCAAGACCTTCATGACCCAGATGGTGTGCGGCCTGCTCGTCGCGCTCCGTCTCGGCGACGTGCGCGGCACGCTCGACGTGGCCGAGCATCAGCGCCTCGTCGCGGAGTTGCAGGGGCTCCCCGCCCTGCTCACCCGTACGCTCGAGCTCGAGCCGATGCTCGTCGAGCTCGGTCAGCGTTTCGCGCACACACAGAGCGCCCTGTACATCGGGAGGGGCATCAACTTCCCGATCGCGATGGANNAAGCTCAAGGAGATCTCCTACGTGCACGCCGAGGGGTACGCCGCCGGTGAGCTCAAGCACGGTCCGATCGCGCTGCTCGAGCCCAACGTTCCGGTGATCGCGATCGCGACCCGGTCGGCGACCCTCCCCAAGATGGTGAGCAACGTGCAGGAGGTGCATTCGCGCGACGCGCCGGTGATTGCCCTCGTGACCGAGGGCGAGGATCCGTTCGATGCCGGGTTCGCCACGCCGGTCCCGGTGCCCGGGTGCTCGGAGGTCCTCTCGCCGCTGATCAACGTCGTGCCGCTGCAGCTGTTCGCGTACCACGTGGCCGTGCAGCGCGGCTGCGACGTCGACCAGCCGCGCAACCTCGCCAAGTCGGTGACTGTGGAATAGTCGTCGGATGACGATGGTGGTCGGGGTCGACGTGACCGTGGTGGCTCGCATCGCAGCCGCGCTGGAGCGCCATCCGCGCTTCGCGCAGAAGATCTTCACCGAGGGTGAGCAGCGGTACAGCGGTCGCAAGGCCGAACGATGGGCGAGCCGGTGGGCCGCCAAGGAGGCGGTGAAGAAGCTGTGCTCCTCGTCCGGACAGGCGATGCCCGCGTACCGCGAGATCGAGGTCGTCCGGCGTCGCGGGGGGCCGCCGCGGGTGCACATTCGTGGCCAGGAGACGCCGATCGCGCTCTCGCTGACGCACGACGGCGGCCTCGCCATCGCGGTGGCGGTCAACCACATCGGCAGCCGCCGGCGCGAGCTGCCGGTCCCGCCCGACGACCTGGTCCTCGCTGACCGTCCCGAGGACGGACACAAGGGCACCTTCGGCAGGGTCGTCGTCGTTGCCGGCTCCAGGGGGTTCACCGGCGCGCCGCGTCTCGCCGCGATGGGAGCGGCGCGCGGCGGGGCCGGTCTCGTCGAGGCCTGCGTCCCTGAGGCGATTCATTCGATCGTCGCCGCGGGGTGTCTCGAGGTGATGCCCACACCGCTGCCCGACGCCGGTACAGGAGTGCTCCACTCGGAGGCCGTCGCCACCGTCCGCGACCGGCTCGGCGGCGCGGACGCGCTGGTGATCGGACCCGGGCTCGGACGCTCGCCGGAGACGGTGAGCGCGTTGCTCGAGCTGCTGGTCGGATTGCCCTGTCCGGCCGTGGTCGACGCCGACGCGCTCAACATCGTTGCGACGTCGGGGTTCGATCTGAGGCTCGGCAACCAGGCGATCGTCGTCACGCCGCACCCCGCGGAGATGGCTCGCCTCGCGGGCACCGACACCACGACGGTGCAGGCGGACCGCGTCGGGACCGCCGAACGCTACGCGCAGGAACACGGTGTGGTGGTGGTGCTCAAGGGCGCCGAGACCGTGGTGGCGGCGTCGGGTCAGCCCACGCATATCGATACGCATCACGTCGTGGCTCTGGCGACGGGCGGGACCGGCGACGTGCTCGGCGGGTTGATCGGGTCGCTGCTTGCACAGGGACTGCCGGCGCGCGATGCCGCAATCGCCGGCGTGACCATTCACGCCGAGGCCGGTCTCATTGTCCAGGCTCGTCGGGGACGCGCCGGGGCACTCGCGTCCGACCTGATCGAAGCCCTACCGGCGGCCCAGGAGCGCCTCAGGCAGGCGCTCGAGGCGGCTACTGCCCGTAGATGAAGCCCTCGACGTCGCCGGCAGTGTCACTGATCACGCGGTAGTCGACGCGGTTCCAGCCGGCGAAGTTCATCTCTGAGAGCTTGAAGGACCCCGCGGGGATTCCCGCGGCTGGTCCGACCGCCTCCACGTAGGCGACGTGGCCCTCCCAGCTCACACCGTCCACGCCTGGCCAGAACACGACGATTGCGCCGGCGACCGGCACTCGCCCTTCCTTGTATCCCATCTGCCTGGCGGCGATGTACCAGCTGCTCGCATTGCCGAGCCACGGGACGCAGCGACGCGTTGCGACGTAGTACGTGCAGAACCCGTACGCGAAGTGGTTGCCGCAGCTCCCCGATCCGACGCGCGGGCCCGCCTCGAGAGCAGCGATCTGGTTGTCGATGTTGGCGATCTCGCCGGCGATCTGACGTGCCGGACCTTTGAGGCCCGAGAAGAGCGTGTTGCGGTCCTCGAGCAACGTGAGGAATCGATCACTCTGTGCGGCGAGCTGTCCCTCAAGATTCTGGGCCGACACCGCATCACCACGGATCGAATTCTGCTCGGCGACGATCGCGTGGCTTGCGGCGGCAAGGCGTTCGACGAGGTCGAGAACCTGTTGCGACACCTGGTTCGCCGCCTTCAGGTCGTCGATCGCCTGATTGAATGAGCCCGCGCTCAGAACAGCCGCGAGCACCTGGTTGTTGCCGCTGGTCTCGTAGGTCGCGCGCGTGATCCCGGCGAGCTGCGCCTTGTCCTGCGCGGCGGTGGCGTTGTTGCTGTTGAGCTGGCTGCTCAACGTCAGCAACATCGCGTTCAGCTTCGCGAGCTGCTTGCGTTCGTTCAACACGCGCGTCTGCTGGGCGTTGAACAACGATTCCGCCGAATTGACAGACCCACCCGCAGCGCTGATGCTCGGCTGCATCGCGGCGAGCTCTGCGATGAGTTGCGCGCGCCGCGCGTGCAGCGCTGCGATCGCGGAGCTCGGCGCATGCGCGCCGTTTGCCTCAATGCTTGGGATGGTTCCGATTCCGGTGGCCAGAAGGGTGATGACGCCTGCCACGGTCAGGGCCACCTTCCGGCTCCACGTCAAAATAGGCTTCCTCCGTTTTCTTTCCCGCTGGTGCCCGAACCAGGTGACCGGTCGTACGTCCCCGCGGCACCATAGCGACACCGGGGGTCCGAGCGCAAGCCGGACATCCGGGCGACACCGTACCCCGCGGGCACGCCACGTATATTGCGGATGTGTGACGTTGGAAGCAGATTTGACACCCGAACGAGTCTTCGACCAGGGTGGCCCGACCCTTGCGGACACCGGTGAGCAGGCCCTGCTGCGGGCGCTCACCGATATCGCGCGGACCTCGCCGGCGACGCTGGCAATCGGCTCGGGTGACGATGCGGCGGTCTGGTCCCCCATGCCGGGTCGAGACCTGGCGGTGAGCCAGGATGCCCTGGTCGAGGGCGTCGATTTCCGCCGCTGGTGGATCACCCCGCGCCGGCTCGGGGCCCGCGCGCTGACCGTCGCGCTCTCCGACCTCGCCGGAATGGGTGCCACACCGGTCTGGTGCTCGGCCACGCTGTGCGCGCCCCCGGAGACTGGCTTCGACGACGTTCTCGAGATCCAGCGCGGGCTCTGTGCCGCCGCGATCGCAGCCGGGTGCGCGGTCGCCGGAGGCGACGTCAGCGCCATCGATGGGCCGCTGGTCATCGATATCGTGGTCGGAGGAACGCTGGTGCCCGGGGCGGTGCTCCGCCGCGACGGCGGCCATCCCGGGGACGTCGTGGTCGTCACCGGAGCGCTCGGCCGAGCGGCGGCGGGGTTGCGCCTGCTCCTCGACGGCGGTGAGCTGTCCGAGCAGGAACAGGCCTGGGTCGACGCCCAGCTGTCGCCGGTAGCTCGCATCGCCGAGGGTCTCCAGCTGGTCTCTTCGGGGGTGCGCTGCGGCGGCGATATCAGCGACGGCCTGCTCATCGAGCTCGAGCGGATCAGCGACATGTCCAGATGCGGCGCGGAGATCTGGCTCGACCGGCTCCCCGTGGAACCGGCCCTGGTCTCCGACTTCGGCTCGGCGTGGCCCGACCTCGCGGTGGGCGGCGGCGAGGACTTCGAGCTGGTCGCGACCCTGCCGCGGGAGGGGTTGGCGGGATTGCTGGCCTCCTGGCCCTCGACCCTGGCGCCGCTCACGGTGGTCGGATGCCTCCGGGAGGGATCCGGCGTCGCCGTCCTCGATCGGGAGGGAGGCGCATCGTTGCCACCCCCGCGAACGACCTCGCGGCACTTCTCGTGAGCGAGCTCGCGGCCGCCGTGCGCTGCTCGACCGAGGCCGAGACGCTTGCCCTCGGCGAGCGCATCGGCACCCGGGTCCAGCCGGGCGACCTCATCCTCCTGAGCGGGCACCTCGGTGCCGGCAAGACGGTCCTGGTGCGCGGGATCGCGGCGGGCATGGGCATCGACCCCACGCTGGTGCGATCCCCAACCTTTGTGCTCCACCACGTCTACCGCGCCGACCCGAGGGTTCTTCACCACCTCGACCTCTACCGGCTGGGCCCGAGCGCGGACATCCGGCTGCTCGATATCGACGAGATGCTCGAATCCGGGGGCGTGGTCGTGGTGGAGTGGGGTGAGCATGCCGGCCGCGAGCAGGACGCTTCGGCGAGCATCCGCATCGATATCGATGACGACGGCTCGCGAGTGATCAGTCCCCCGTCCGGCGCGTCGCTGCGGCTCGCCGGCGCCTGGACGGATCACGCACCGACGTGAGCGTTCTTGCCATCGACACCTCGTCGAGGTCGCGGGCCGTCTGCGTGGTGGCGTCGGCGGCGGGCGAGCTGCTCGACGCCGAGGTGATCCGCGATGAGCCGGTCGCGGCGTCGCTGCCCCGGGTGCTCGGGCGGATGCTCGCCCAGGTCGGCACCGCGGTCGTGGTCGTCATCGGGCCGGGGACGTACACCGGGGTTCGCGCGGGCATGGCGGCCGCGCTCGGCATCGCCGACGCACGCCACCTGCCGCTCTACGGTGTCGGGGCACTCGAGGTGCTGGCGTGCGGCGATGCCGGTGCCCTCGATGGGGACTGGGTCGTGGCCGACGCTGGGCGCGGAGCGCTCTACGCCGCCCGTCTGGAACACGCCGCACATCCGTCACGCATCCTCGCGGCGGCCTTCGATGCCGGCGGCGGGCGAGTCCTCACCAGCGACAGCCTCGGCGTTGCGGGAGCCGTCCTCATCGAGCCGGCGGGCGCGCTGGCGCAGGCGGTTCCTCTCGCGCTTTCACGCCCGGCGCTGGACCGCGCGGGGTTGACCGCCCTCTACGTCGACTGACCCCGGCCGGCTACAGCCAGCCGTGCTGCTCGGCCGTGCGAACGGCCTCGAGACGGTTGCGCGCACCCGTCTTCTGGATCGCCGACGACAGGTAGTTGCGAACCGTACCCTGGGACAGGAACATCGCGGTCGCGATCGTCGCGATGGTCGCGCCTCCGGATGCGGCGTGAAGGACGTCTCGCTCACGCGGGGTCAGGGGGTTGGAACCGTCGCTCAGGGCGGCGGCGGCGAGCGCGGTGTCGATCACCCGCTCGCCCGCGACTGCGCGCCGGATGGACACCGCGAGCTGATCTGCCGGACCGTCCTTGACGACGAACCCGGTCGCGCCCGCCTCCATGGCGCGGCGGAGATAGCCCGGCCGGCCGAACGTGGTGAGGATGATGATCGTGCAGCCGGGCAGCGCCTGGTGGAGGAGGGACGCCGCCTTGAGCCCGTCGAGCCCGGGCATCTCGATATCGAGCAGCGCCACGTCGGGGTGCGCCGCCTGCGCCGCCGCCACGACCTCATCGCCGCGCGAGCACTGGGCGACCACCTCGATGTCCTCCTCGAGCGCGAGCAGCGTGGCGAGCGCGCCGCGGACCATCCCCTGGTCCTCGGCGAGCAGGACTCGGATCACGTCGCGGCCCGGGGCACGTAGGCCTGCAGGCGGAACCCGCCTCGTTCACCCGGCCCGGCCTCGACGCGGCCACCCGCCGCACCGACCCGCTCGCGGAGACCGTGCAACCCGCTGCCTCCAGCGCTGGCGACGCCGCCGACGCCGTCATCGACGATCGCGACCGTGAATCCGCCGTTGCTCGACTCGAGCGAGATCTCGCAGTGGTGCGCGCGGCTGTGGCGCAACACGTTGGTGACGCCCTCGCGAACCGTCCAGGCGAGCAGGCTGTCGACCGGCGCCGGTGGGACGGCGCTGTCGCGGGTGATGTCGAAGGCGATGCCCGCGGCATCGAGCACATCGCGTGCGCCCTGCAACTCGTCGGAGAGGGAACGCTGCCGGTACCCGGTGACCATCGCGCGCACCTCCGCAAGGGACTCGCGCGCAACCGATTCGACGTCACCCATCGCGTCAGCGGCTGCGTCGGGGTCACTGCTCATCAAGCGGCGAGCCACCTGCGCCTTGAGCGCGATCACCGAGAGGCTGTGGCCAAGGATGTCATGAACATCGCGGGAGATACGCAGGCGCTCGTCGGCGATGGCGAGGCGCGCCACCTCGGCGCGGGCGTTGCGGAGCTCGATGACCGTGGCGATCAGCCGCCGGAATGCCAGCATCGTGAATCCGAGCGCGACCGTCAGGAACGTGATGAATCCGAGATCGGCCCAGGCATAGCCGAGGATCACACCGGAGACGACCATGAAGATGCCGAGCGCAAACAGGACGGGGACGAGGAAGCGCCAGCGGAGGGTCCACCCGGCGCAGACGCCGCAGTACACCAGGACTCCGCTCCACTGCCCCCGGAACACCAGCGCGAGGGTGATCCCCTCCACGTACAGCGCGACGAGGGGCAGGAGCAGCACGCCGGTCGCGACGCGCGGCACCAGTGACAGGCAGATCCACATCGCGAAGAGATAGGTGGCGGCGAAACCGATCAGGCAGATCCAGGCGATGACCGCTTTGGTCGGGGAGTATCCGGTGCCGATGATGTCTGCGATGGGATAGCCCAGGAAGACGAGCCAGATCGCCGCCCAGGCGAGGCGGGCAACCGTGGGAATCGGCCACATCAAACTGTCGGGTCCGCCGACCTGCCGGGTCGACTCCGGTTTGCCTGCCATGGGCACGATGCTATGCCGGCCTCACGCGGTACGCAGCGTCAGCCGCCGCGACACGGCCACCGCGAGCAGCGCCGCACCCGCAAACCACGCCAGCAGAACCAGGCCGTCTCCCAGTGCCGGCGCGACCCCACGCGCGATGTGCCAGCCGAGCTGCGCGAGGTGGTACGACGGCAGCGTCTTGGCAACCGTCTGCAAGGCCGAGGGCAGGATCTGCACCGGCATCCACAGGCCGCCGAGAGCCGCGAGCACCAGGTACAGCACCATGGTGAGGCCCTGCGCGCCGTCGCCATCGGCGATCGTGCCGACCACGATCCCGATCGCGGCGAACGGAAGGCACCCGGCTGCGATAAACAGCACCAGCAGCGGCCACTCCCAGAGCGGCAGGGTGACGCCCTTGACCAGCACCGCGACGATGAAGGTGAGGACGATCGCGGGAAGGCTCAGCGCCATCGCCGCCATCAGGCGCGCCGCGAGGATGCGAGCGGGGGAGAGCGGGGTCAGGCGCAACTGGCGCAGCCAGCCGAGCTGGCGGTCCATGGCGAGGCGCGGTCCGGACGCCATGAGCACGCCACCCATGGCTCCGAAGGAAGCCATCGCCACCATGATCTCGACCGTCGGTGCGAGTCCTTCCGTCCTGTCGGCGGCCGCTCCGAACACGGTGGAGAAGAGGAGGTACGCGGCCACCGGCCACCCGGCGACGAGCAGGAGATAGCGGCGATCGCGGATGGAGCGTCGGATTTCGAGGCCGAGGTAGTTGAGCATCTGGTGGTCTCCAATCAGGCGGCGATGCCGTCGGTGATGGTGATGAAGGCGTCTTCGAGGGCGATGCCGGCGACCTCGATGTCGTGGGCGTCCGGCCTGGTCGCGATGAGCGCGCGCAACGCGCTGTCCGAGTTGCTGCAGCGCACCTCGACGCGGTTGCCGCGGGCCGTCGCCGACACCGCGCCGGGCAGCGTCTCGAGCCCCGCGATCCCGGCGTGCTCGGAGGTGAACCGGATGACGCGCAGTCCGACCGAGTCCTTGATGGCAGACGGCGTGCCGTCGGCGACGACGCGGCCGCGGGCCATCATCACGATGCGGTCCGCCGCCACATCGGCTTCCTCGAGATAGTGCGTCGAGAAGAGGATGGTCCGGCCGCGCTCGGTGAACCCCTCCATCGCATGCCAGAAACCTCTGCGCGTCTCCACGTCCATGGCCGCGGTGGGCTCATCGAGGATGAGCAGTCGCGGGTCGCCGACCAGCGCCATGGCGAGGCGGAGGCGTTGCGACTGTCCGCCCGAGAGACGGTCGACGCGGCGCTTTTCGAGACCCCCGAGCTGGGTGATCTCGATGACCTCGTCAAGCGCGAGCGGGGCTGCATACAGGCTCCGCACCATCGCCAGCAGCTCACCCACCAGGACACCCGGCATCATGCCGCCGTCCTGGAGCATCGCTCCGACGCTGGCATGCGCCGTCGCCGATCCGGGCGCGGAGCCGAAGATCTCGATCCGGCCGGAGTCGGGCGCGGCCAGGCCGAGGAGCATCGAGATCGTGGTGGTCTTGCCGGCGCCGTTGGGGCCGAGCAGCGCGATCGTCTCGCCATGCCCGACGCTGAGACTGACGTTGTCGACGGCGAGCACGGCCCCGAAGCGTCGGGTGACTCCGTCGACGCGCACGGCGTCATCGCCGCTGTCCGGGGAGGTCGAGCGGCTCGCGACCGGGGAGCCCGAGGCGGAGGGGTGATGTGTCATGCGCTCAGCCTGAGGCGCGCCGTGCGTTGCCGATAGTGAGGGCGGTCAGCAACCTCACGTGACATCTGTCACGCGCGGCTGCCGTCACCCGATGACGCGGTTATGATGAAGATGCCCGTCCCGATCAATGTTTTCAGGGTGTTCATGCAGGTCGTTCCTCGCCTCTCAGTCGAGCCGATGCGCTACGAGGACATCGCTGCCGTGCAGGCAATCGAGCGCCAGGTCTTCTCGTCCCCGTGGCCGAAGAATGCGTACGCCAGCGAGCTGTCGCAGAACCGGCAGGCGTCGTACGTCGTGCTGCGTCAGGAGGGCCAGATCGTGGGCTATGCGGGCCTCTGGCGGGTCGCGCTCGAAGCCCACGTCACCACCATCGGTGTCCGCGCCGGCGACCACTCCAAGGGCTACGGCACGGTGCTGTTCGCCGCGCTCGTGCAGCGAGCCTATGCGCTCGGGGCGCGCTGGATCACGCTCGAGGTGCGCGATACCAACGACCATGCGATCCGCCTCTACGAGCGCTTCGGTTTCAAGGCGATCGGCCGCCGTCGCGGGTACTACACCGACAACGGCGAGGACGCGGTGATCATGTGGAGCGACAGCATCCACGCCCCGGAGTTCAAGCGCAGCTTCACGGCGATCCTCAACGGTCTCGACGTGGCCGGCGTCGGGGGCGGTCCCTCGATGGAGTACCCGTCGGCCTGAACCTCCTCGCCATCGAGACCTCCTGCGACGAGACCGCGGCCGCGGTGCTCGCCGACGGCCGCGAGATCCGTTCCTCGGTGGTGTCGTCGCAGATTGCCCTGCATGCGGTCCACGGCGGCGTCGTCCCCGAGCTGGCGGCCCGCGCCCATCTCGAGGGGCTGGCCACCGTGGTCGACGCCGCGCTCGCGCCCGTCCCGGGAGGCTGGGACGCCATCGATGCCATCGCGGTGACGCGCGGGCCGGGCCTGGCCGGCTGCCTGATCGTCGGCACCATGTACGCGACCGGCGCGGCGATCGCCCGTGGCCTCCCGATCGTCGGTGTCTCGCACCTCGCCGGGCACGTGTACAGCGCATGGCTCGCCGACCACGACCTGGAGCCGCCGTACCTGGCACTTCTGGTGAGCGGCGGCCACACCGAATGCGTGGTGCTCCGGGAACACGGCGTTGCCGAGCGGCTGGCGGCCACTCGCGATGACGCCGCTGGCGAGGCGTTCGACAAGGTCGCACGGCTGCTCGGGCTCGAGTACCCCGGCGGCCCCGCGATCCAGCGGGTCGCGCCGTCCGGCGACCCGAGGCGATTCCCGTTGCCCCGAACCCGGCTCGAGGGTGCCTTCTCGTTCAGCGGCCTCAAGACGGCGGTGCGCTACATGGTCCGGGACCTCGGACCCGCGGCCCTCGACGAGAACGGTGTCCCCGCCGACCCGCAGGTGGTCGCCGACCTCGCGGCGAGCTTTCAGGTGGCCGCGGTCGACCAGCTGGTGGCGGGCCTGGAGGCGGCGGCGGACCGCACCGGGGCGACCACGGTTGCGGTGGTCGGCGGTGTCGCTGCCAACCGGGCGCTGCGCGATGCGGTCGGAGCCCGGTTCAAGGGTCTCCGCGTGGTGATCCCGCCCTTCGACCTCTGCACCGACAATGCCGCGATGATCGCGGCCGCCGGCTGGAAGCGGCTCCGGGTCCACGGCCCGGACGCCCCCGGCTTCGATGTGGACCCCTCGCTGGCGGAGTGCGCGTAGATTCCATCCGCATGAGCGCCGCCGGCGACCCATCGCTCCAACGTTCGGAGACCACCGAGCGGTACCTCGAGGCGATCTACTACATCGAGCACGAGGGCGAGGTGCCGCGTCCGGGCCGCCTCGCCGAGTGGCTCGGGGTCAGTGCGCCCACGGTGAGCGTCTCGCTCCAGCGGCTGGCGCGCGACGGCCTGATCCGGATCGCCGAGGACCGGTCGGTCGAGCTCACCGATGAGGGTGGCAGCGCGGCGGCGACCATCGTCCGCCGCCATCGCATCGTGGAGCGCTGGCTCACCGACGTCCTCGGCTTCGACTGGGCGACCGCCGACGGCGAGGCGCAGACGCTGACCCACGGCATGTCGGCGCTGGTTCTCGAGCGAATCGACGAATCGCTGGGCAGGCCGTCCACGTGTCCGCATGGCAACGTCATCCCCGGACGGACGCCCCCGGAGGGCCGTCCGCTGGTCCGCCTCGTGGAGCTGTCGGATGGCGACCGAGCCCGCGTGGCGCGCATCTCCGAGGTGGCGGAGCACGAGGCGCCCTCCCTCCTGCACCTGCTCGACGAGCGCGGGATCGTGCCCGGCATCGAGGTCGTGGTCGAGTCCCGCTCGGCGAGCGGGTGGAATCTCACCGCTGCGGATGTGCGCATGACGCTCGACCCGGCGACCGCCAGGGCGGTCTGGGTCGAGTCGCCGCGGACGATTAGGTTAGGCTAAGCTAACCGCCGCTCGGGGGCGCAATCCATCTCTGTCCAAGAGGGCTGTATTCGTGGTCGGGAGTCTGCTGATCTTTGCCAGGGAGGGGATCGAGGGCACCCTGATCTGCTCGATCCTGCTCACCTGTCTCGCCTCGGCAGGCCGGCGCGACCTCTTCCGCTATGTGTTCCTCGGTGCCGGCGCGGCCATCGTCCTGGCGACCGCGATCGGCGTCGTCCTCTGGATTGTCAGCCGCGACGCGTTCATCGGCTCGACGTCGCAGCTCTGGTTCGAGACCGGCGTCTTCGCGGTGGCCGTCGCGGTGCTCACCTACATGACGTTCTGGATGCGGCGCCACAGCCGCAACCTCGGGCGGGATCTGCGCGCCAAGATCTCCGGGGCCGTCACCGGGGGTTCCGGGATCGCCCTGGGCCTCGTCGCCTTTGTGACCGTCGGGCGCGAGGCGATCGAGACCGTGATCTTCCTGCTCGCGATCACCTACCAGAGCTCGCCGGCTCTGGTCGTGATCGGTGCGGTCATCGGCCTTGCGATCGCTCTTGCGGTGAGCTACGCGATGTTCCGGGTCGGCCTGCGCCTCAACCTCAAGCGATTCTTCGCGATCGTGGGCAGCCTGCTCATGGTGGTGGCGGCCGGACTGCTCGCCGATGCCGTCCAGAACCTCCAGGAGCTCCACGTGCTGCCGGGCGTCTCGGCGACCCTCTGGAACATGAGCGGCGCTTTCCCCGATGACCAGGGAATCGGGGACGTGCTTCACGGGCTCATCGGCTACAGCGCTTCACCGACGGTCCTCCAGGCGGTGCTCTGGATTGCGTTCCTCGCGGTCGGACTCACGCTCTTCCTGCGGCCGTCGCGAGCTCGCGTCTCCGGCCCGCCCTCGGCCCCTGCCGCCGCGGTGTGACGACCCCTCGATTTCGGGGCTCGGGCTTGCAAGGTTGGCACTCAGTTAGGTAGAGTGTTAGCAGTCACCCACCAAGAGTGCTAAGAATCCAGGAGGTTCCATGTCCCTCAAGCTGCGCCCCCTCGCGGATCGCGTCGTCGTCAAACCGGTCGAGCGCGATGAGATGACCAAGAGCGGCATCCTGCTGCCCGACACCGCCAAGGAGAAGCCTCAGGAAGGCATCATCGAGGCAGCCGGCAACGGCCGCTACAACGAGCAGACCGGCGTTCGCGTCCCGCTCGACGTGAAGGTTGGCGACCGCGTGATGTACGCGAAGTACGCCGGCAGCGAGGTCAAGATCGACGATGTGGAGTACCTGATCCTCGGCGAGAAGGACATCCTTGCCGTCGTCGAGAAGAACGGCAAGAAGTAAATAGCAATGGCAGCAAAGCAGCTTCGCTTCGAGGCGCCCGCACGCGCGGCGCTCGCACGCGGTGCGGCGATCGTCGCCGACACCGTCGCGGTGACACTCGGACCACGTGGTCGCACGGTCGTTCTTGACAAGAAGTTCGGCCCACCCCTGATCAGCAATGACGGGGTGACGATCGCGCGTGAGCTCGAACTCGAGGATCACTTCGAGAACATGGGCGCGCAGCTGCTCAAGGAAGTGGCGATCAAGACCAACGACATCGCGGGCGACGGCACCACGACNNGCCACGGTGCTGGCCCGGGCGATGCTCGACGAGGGCCTGCGGAACCTCGCGGCGGGCGCTCCGCCGAACGACCTTCGACGCGGCATGATGGCCGCCTGCGACGCCGCGGTGGAGTCGATTCGCGCGCGCTCGCACCCGGTCAAGGGTGGCGACGACATCCTTCGCGTTGCCACGATCAGCTCGGGCGACGCCGTCATCGGCGCGATGATCGCGGACGCGTTCGACAAGGTCGGCAAGGAGGGCGTCGTCTCGATCGAGGACGGGACCGGCATCGAGACCGAGGTCGAGGTGGTCGAGGGCATGCAGTTCGATCGCGGCTACATCTCCGCGCACCTGGTGACCGATCTGCAGAACATGGAGTCCGTGCTCAACGACGCCCGAGTTCTGGTCACAGATGCCAAGATCTCGTCGGTCAGCGATCTCCTGCCCAGCCTCGAGCTGGTGATGCGCGCCGGGCGGCCCCTGCTCATCATCGCCGAGGACATCCAGGCCGAGGCGCTGGCCACCCTGGTCGTCAACCGGGCGCGGGGCACCTTCAGCGCGATGGCGGTCAAGGCTCCCGCGTTCGGCGAGCGCCGTGAGGCCATCCTCCAGGACATCGCGGTGCTCACCGGGGCGACCGTGATCAGCGAGAAGACGGGCCTGCGCCTCGATGCGGTCCGCGACGACCAGCTCGGGGTCGCCGGGCGGGTCACGGTGACCAAGGACGAAACCACGATCGTTCGCGGTGGTGGTTCGAAGGCGGCCATCGATGCACGCAATGCGGAGATCCGCCACCAGATGGAGGAGACGACCTCCGACTGGGACCGCGAGAAGCT
>PKWB01000171.1:21932-26554 GCA_003131685.1 Candidatus Dormiibacterota bacterium | reverse complement strand
CATCGATCCCACCAAGGTCGTGGTCTCAGCCTTGGTCCATGCGACGTCGATCGCCACCATCGTGCTCAGCACCGACGCGCTGATAGCCGATGCGCCGGAGCGAGAGGAAGCCGCCGCGGGCGGTGGCCACTCCCATGGCGGTGGCGGTATGGGCATGGACGACGACGACATGGACTTCTAGGTCGGGCACACAGCCCGATCCTGCATCGATCCGGCGGCGGCCGGATGTCCGTGACCTCGACCGGTGTCGTACCGTTGCCATGGTCATGCACCGACCACCANNCCGCTGACGTGTGCGGGATAGCAGGCTTCTGGGGTCCGCCCGACAGGGCGTTGCTCGAGGCGATGACGGTGTCGCTCCGCCACCGCGGGCCGGACGACGATGGGCACTTCGAGGACGCCACCGCGTCGCTGGGGTTCCGCAGGTTGAGCATCATCGACCTCGAGCACGNNTTGTCTTCAACGGCGAGATCTACAACTTCCGCGAGCTGCGCGCCGAGCTCGAGGACGTTGGACACAGTTTCCACACCTCCTGCGACACCGAGGTGGTGTTGCACGCGTATGCGGAGTGGGGCACCGACTGCTTCCGCCGCTTCAACGGGATGTGGGGGCTCGCGATTCTCGACGAGCGCACCGCCACGCCGCGGCTGGTGCTGGCGCGCGACCACTTCGGCATCAAGCCGCTGTTCTATGCGCGCCACCGCGGTCGGGTGGTGTTCGCCTCCGAGATCAAGGCGATCCTCCAGGACGACACGTTCCCGCGTGAGGTCGACGAGCAGCAGATGTACGAATACCTGCGATTCGGGCTCTTCGATCACAACGACGGGACGTTCTTTCGCGGGATCCGCCAGGTGCCCGCCGCGGCGTTCGCGGTCATCGAGGGCAGCACGATCTCGGAAAGCGTGTACTGGACCCCACGGCTCTCCGAGGACGGTGACGCGAGCCCCGAGGCCTTTCGCGCCATGTTCGAGCGCGCGGTCCAGCGCCGTCTTGTCGCCGACGTGCCGGTGGGCATCTGCCTGAGCGGCGGTCTCGACTCATCCTCGATCTGCACGGTGATGGCGCAGCAACTCCGCGATCACGTGCCCGACACGGAGTCGCTCGGTGATCGCCTCAAGACGTTCTCGGCGGTCTTCCCCGGCGACCGCATCGACGAGACCACGTACATCGACAGCGTGCTCAAGGTCACCGGTGCTGACAACAGCCAGGTGCAGCCCACCGACCAGGATTTCATCCGCGAGCTCGAGGCGTGGGTGTGGCACATGGAGGAGCCGATGGTGTCGTCGGCCCCGTTCGCCATGTGGATGGTGATGCGCCTCGCGAGGCGACAGGTCACGGTCACGCTCGACGGTCAGGCAGGCGACGAGTTGCTCGCCGGCTACGACCACTATCCCTACGTGCTGCTTCGCCAGCTCCTGCGCGAGCGCCGGTACGCGGAGTTCGCGCGCGAGGCGTGGCTGCTCCGCGACATCGTCACCCCGCTGGTGCGCCGGCGATTGCGCGAGCGGGGTCAGCGCGTCGATGTCGCCGGGATGCTGGCGCCGTCATTCACACGTGGACGCAAGGCGCCCGATGACGACCGGGTCGCCGACGACCTCAAGCGCCGCCTGCTCCAGGACTTCCGCACCTACAGCCTGCCGCCGCTGCTGCGCTACGAGGACCGGGCCTCGATGGCGCATTCGCTCGAGGCGCGGTTGCCCTACCTGGACCAGGAGCTGGTCGACTACATCCTCACGCTTCCGCGCGCGGCGATCATCCACAACGGATGGACTCGGGCGATCGTGCGCCAGGCGTTGCACGGTGTCCTGCCCCGCAAGGTCGAGGCGCGCCGCAAGAAGATCGGCTTCACGACGCCCGAGTTCCGCTGGTACCGGCGTCAGCGCGCGGTGCTCCAGAGCCTGATGCGGTCACCGTCGTTTCGCGCCCGCCCCTACTGGAAGGCGGCCGCGGTGGCCGAGAACTTCCGGCGAGCGTGCGCCGGCGAGGTCGAGGAATCCATGTTCTTCTGGCGCGCTGTCAACGCCGAGGTCTGGCTGCGCATCTACATCGACGGCAAGACCCGCGCACTCGATGAGCACAGCTACGAGGGCGGCTTCGTCCGTCGNNAACTGGGGCCGTCACCTCTTCCTCGAGGACAGGGGACGGATCTGGGCGCGCTTCCCGCTGCGCTCGACGCTCATCAAGCCCGGCGACGATCTTCTCGAGGCGATAAACGGGAGTCTCGACCGGCTGCGCGGCGACGGTATCGAGGTCGTGGATGGCGACGTGCTGCTGGTCAGTGAGAAGGCACTCGCCATCAGCCAGGGACGCTCGTATCCCATCGGCGATATCGCCGTGTCACGGACCGCTCGCGTGCTCTCGCGCTACGTGAGTCATGAGCCGACCGGTGTCGGCCTCGCGCATCCGACCACGATGCAGCTGGCCATCGACGAAGCCGGTGCGGGGCGGATCCTGCTTGCGGCGGCCGCCGCCGCGGCAACCAAGCCACTGGGAATGCGCGGCGTCTTCTACCGGGTGGCCGGCCACGGGGTCAATGCGATCGACGGACCGTCGTCGCTCAACCTCCCGCCGTACGACACGTGGGCGACCAAGTCGCCGGAAGACCCGTCCGGTGCCGCGCTCCACATCGCCGCGGAGGTACGCCGGCGAACCGGCTGCCGGGTCGGGGTCGCGATCATCGACGCCAACGACATGGCAGCCGAGGTCTTCGCGTCCGTCGATGTCGACGCCGAGGCGGTTCTGGCCATGATTGCCGATAACCCGCTCGGGCAGTCGGACGAGCAGACACCCTTCGGCCTCGTCCGGCGGGTCGCGCAGGCCGGTGTCGCCACGCCCGCCCCGGAGCCCGTGCCGGTCGGAGCGTGAGCACCGGAGACCGGGACGGCGCGCTCCGCTGGGTGGAGATCGACGTCGCCGCCCTGACCCGGAATGCAGAGGTGATCGCCACGCTGGTGCGGCCGGCGTCGGTCATGGCCATGGTGAAGGCGAACGGGTATGGGCACGGCATCACCATCGCCGCCCGGGCCGCGCTCGAGGGCGGTGCAACCTGGCTTGGGGTGTACACGCCGCAGGAGGCGCTGAGCCTGCGAGCGGCCGGGTTCGACGCGCGCGTGCTCGTGGTGGGCTGGAGCCCGCCCGCGACCCTCGATGACCTGATCGCGGCGGATATCGACGTGAGCGTGCTCGATCCCGAGGGGTTGCGCGCGGTGGCGGCGGCCGCAGCGGGTCGCAGGCCACGGGTGCATCTCAAGATCGACACCGGACTGCACAGGCTCGGCGCCCTCCCCGAGGCTGTGGAATCGCTGGCGGACGCCGTGCGCGATGCAGGGGATCGCGTCGAGGTGGCCGGCATCTTCACCCACTTCGCCGATGCCGCCGACGACGTGGGTTTCACGGTTACCCAGCACGGCCGCTTTCTCGAGGCCGTCGAGGCACTGCGACCGGTCGCGCCCGACGCGTTGCTTCACACCTCGGGCAGTGCGGCGATCCTCGCCCATCCCGCCATGCACCACGACCTGGTGCGCGCCGGCATCGCCTTCTACGGCTACCCGCCGGTGCCCGGCCCCGCGTCACTCCGGCCGGCGATGAGCGTCTTCTGCAGGGTGGCCCAGGTGCGCACCGTCGCGCGCGGCGAGAGCGTCGGCTACGGGCGCACCTGGCGCGCCGAGGCGGCTCGCCTGATTGCCACCGCAACCCTCGGCTACGGACAGGGTCTGCCGCGTGCGCTCTCGAACCGCGGACACGTGGCGATTCGAGGGCGGCGATGCCCGATCGTCGGGATCGTGAGCATGGACCAGGTCGGCGTCGACGTCTCGGACGTGGACGGCGTCACGGCGGGCGACGCCGCGATGTTCATCGGCGAACACGGCGGCATTCGCATCGGCGCGGACGAGGTCGGCGAGCTGACCGGCACCCTGCCGCACGAGATTTTGTGCGGCATCTCGGAGGGCATCCCCCGTCATCCTGGGGTCCCGTCTGCTGCGCTACCGTGAGCGTATGAGCCGTCCCGTCCGCATCGCCGTCGCCCAGTACGAGCCGCACGTCGGTGACCTCTCGCACAACCTTTCACGGGCCGTGCTCTGGGCGTCGGCGGCAGCCGACAAGGGAGCGAACCTGATCGTCCTCCCCGAGCTCGCGTCGAGCGGGTACGTGTTCGGCGATGAAGCCGAAGCACAGCGCGCCGCCGAGGACCCCGACGACGGGCCGACCGTCCGGGCGCTTCGCGAGGTGTGCGAAATGCACGGGTGTCACATCGTCGCCGGCATCAACGAGCGCGACGGCGACTGCAGGCACAACAGCTCGGTCCTGATCGGCGCGTCGGGTCGGATGGCGACGTATCGCAAGCTGCACCTGTACTACGACGAGCAGTCCTGGTTCCAGCCGGGCGACGACCTGCCGATCGTCGACCTCCCGTTCGGGCGGGTCGGCATGATCATCTGCTTCGACCTCTGGTTCCCCGAGCCCGCGCGGGCGCTCGCGCTCGCCGGTGCCGAGATCATCGCGGTGCCGACCAACTGGGTGGCGTCCTTCAAGCGCACCGTCTGGGACGATCGTGGGTACTGCCAGGGCGACTATGTCGCGATGGCCACGGCTGCCCAGAACGGCGTGGTCATGGCCTGCGC
>PKWB01000171.1:0-21915 GCA_003131685.1 Candidatus Dormiibacterota bacterium | reverse complement strand
TCGCCGACGTCGATCTCGATTCCGTCGAACAGGCGAGGCGGCGCACTCCGCGCAATCATCTGCACACCGATCGCCGGCCCGACGCGTATCACGCATCGGCGGGGCGTGCGGCGCCCGCGACCGGGGCGCACGCCTGAGCGCGACGATCGGGGCGACGGCCCTGCTGGAGGGGCTGAATCCGCCCCAGCGCGAGGCTGTTGAGGCCCCTGACGGACCCCTGCTCATCTTTGCCGGCGCCGGCAGCGGGAAGANNCCTTCACCAACAAGGCGGCGCGCGAGATGCGTGCTCGGGTGGAGCAGTTGATCGGCGACAGCATCCGTGGGATGTGGCTCGGCACGTTCCACTCGCTGGGTGCGCGTCTCCTGCGTCGCGAAGGCGAGGCGATTGGGATTCCCTCCGGGTACACCATCTACGACGAGGCGGACCGCCTCTCGGCCATCCGCAACGCGATCCGCGCCGAGGGCATCGACGAGAAACGCCTGACACCGAGCCGCGCGGCGCACGCGATCAGCGCCGCCAAGAATGAGCTGCTCGACGCACGCGATTTCCAGGCTCGGGTGACTCCGAACACCATGGACGAGCAGATCGCGCGCATCTACTGGGCGTACGAGCGGGAGCTCGATGCGGCCGCGGCGCTGGATTTTGACGACCTGCTGCTGCGCGCGGTGACGCTGTTTCGTGAGGCCGACTCGGTGCGCGAGTACTACCAGGATCGCTTCCTGCATCTGTTTGTGGATGAGTATCAGGACACCAACAAGGCCCAGTACGAGCTGGTGAAGATCCTTGGTGCGAAACATCGCAACGTGACGGTGGTCGGCGATGATGATCAGTGTCTTGCTGCCGGAACCCTGATCACCATGGCCGACGGGTCGGTACGGCGTGTCGAGAACGTCCGGAGCGGCGAAAACGTCATGTCGGGCTATGGGAGCGGGACCTTCCGCGGTGCTCGCGTCGTGGACGTGCGGTCGCGAGTCACGGACTCGGTTGTGACGCTGAAGACGGCACAGGGGCGGACGATCACGAGCACGCCGGAGCACACGCACTTTGCCGGGCACCACCTTGGCGCCACCCCGCAGATCTACTTGAGGGAGAGCGACACGCGGGCGCCCGAATCGGATCCGGAGCCGGACCGCGTCTTCGCTTCGGTGTTCGATCTCAAGGGCGGCGAGCGACTCCTGGGCGATCGCAACCTTTCGATTGATCATCCCCACTACCGGCCCCGATCGAGGAACTCGAGTCGCCGGCGTGTGGTGATCACGCTCTGCGCCGATCGCCGGGGCCCGACACCGATGCACCGCATCTCGATCGGCGGTAACGACGACGAGGGCCGTTTAGCGCTCGAGGATATGGGGTTCAGCATTCGACCCGCCAAATCCAATGGGAGCTGGCGATTCGAGACTTCGCGGAAGGATTTCGGCGAGGTGATGCGCTTGGCCGAGAAGATCCGTGAGGCGATGGACGCGGAGATCGCAATGACGGCCTGTCTGGGGGGCATCGCGTCTGGGCGTGGTGAGCTCGTGACGTCTCTTCCTTTCACGCCGGCAGCGTCCCTGCTGCCCGGCATGGTGATGTTCGACGAGCATGGTGGTCTCGACGTCATCGAGGGGATCGAGCGCACGGTTGCGCGGCAGACGGTCTACGACATCGACGTGGAACCGACGCACAACCTGATCGCCAATGGCCTCGTCACGCACAACTCCGTCTACGGCTTCCGTGGAGCAGACGTGCGCAACATCCTGTCGTTCGAGGAGGACTTCCCGGACGCCAAGACCGTGACGCTGGAGCAGAATTACCGCTCCACACAACCGATTCTCGACATCGCCCATGCGGTGATCCGCAACAACAGTCAGCGCGCAGAAAAGAAGCTCTGGACCGAGCAGAGCATCGGTGAACCGGTTCGTCTCATCTCGGTCTACGACGAGCGCGAGGAAGCGCTCGCGGTCGGCTCGGAGATCGAGAACCTCATCGGCCGCGAGGGAGTGACGCTCGCCGAATGCGCGGTGCTCTATCGAACCAACGCCCAGTCCCGCGCCTTTGAAGAGGTGTTCCTCCGGCGCGGCATCCCGTATCAGCTGGTTGGCGGACTGCGTTTCTACGACCGGAAAGAGGTCAAGGACGTGCTCGCCTACCTGCGCCTCTGCGTCAACCCGCGCGATGCGGTCTCGTTTGCGCGCGTCGTCAACACCCCGCGTCGCAAGATCGGTGATCGCAGCGTTGCGGAGTTGGAGAAGCTCGCGCGCAAGAAGGGGCTGGCACCGCTCGAAGCGGCGCAGCGCCTCGACGAGGGCGACCAGGCGCTCGGACCCGCGGCGATGGCGGCGCTGCGGAGCTTTGCGAATCTGATGGAGCGCCTCGGCTCAGATGCGCAGCGGGTCCCGTTGCCGGTGCTCCTCGAGCAGGTGCTCGACGAGACCGGGTACCGCGAGATGCTCCAGGACGGGACGCAGGAGGGCGTCGAGCGATGGGCCAACGTCCTGGAACTGGCCGGGCTGGCCGGCGAGTACTCGGATGTCCCGCCACCCGACGGACTCGTGCAGTTCCTCGAGAACGTCGCGCTGGTCAGCGACGTCGACAGCATGCGCGACGAGGTGCAGGGGGTCACGCTGATCACCCTTCACCAGGTCAAGGGTCTCGAATTCGGCGTGGTGTTCATCGCCGGAATGGAGGAGGGGCTCCTGCCTCACTCGCGTGCGCTCGAGGAAGGCGACGCGGGCATTGACGAGGAGCGCCGCCTCACCTATGTGGGCATCACCCGTGCACGCCGCCGGCTCTATCTGCTCCACGCGTTCCGGCGGCACACCTACGGGACGCCGCAGCTTGCTGAGGCGTCCCGATTCCTCGGCGAGATCCCCGCGGAGATGCTCGAGGTCCAGCTGCGACCCGGCGCGCCGTCGCTGGGCGATATCCGTGCGTCAGGAACGGTTCGACGCGCCATCGTCGGCTACGCGACGAGGCCGAACCCTGTCGAGCTTGCCCCGCAGCGCTTCACCGAGGGCATGCGCATCGGTCACCAGCGGTATGGTGAGGGGACGGTGCTCAAGAGCACGATGACCAGGGGCGGCGAGGAGCTGGTCATCAAGTTCGACGACCACGGCGTCAAGATCTTCGCGGTTGCCGACGCGACGCTCTGGCCGATCACGGACCCGTGACCAGGCATGGAAACGAAAAGCTCTGATTCAGTAACCCCAGAGAAGGCGCGC
This sequence comes from Candidatus Dormiibacterota bacterium, assembly GCA_003131685.1. Taxonomy (GTDB): domain Bacteria; phylum Chloroflexota; class Dormibacteria; order Aeolococcales; family Aeolococcaceae; genus Palsa-851. The sequence goes on along the minus strand of PKWB01000171.1, from coordinate 18,714 downwards.
GACCGAGTCGAGGCGCTGCGCAGGGAGCTCGACCGTCACTCGCGCCTGTACCACGTCCTCGACGCACCCGAGATCACCGACGCGGACTACGACCACCTCTTCCGCGAGCTCGTCGACCTCGAGTCGGCGTTTCCCGAGCTGCAGACCGCCGACTCCCCCACCCAGCGAGTAGGCGGCGAGCCCGCGGCGAGCTTCACCAAGGTCAGGCACCGCACCCCGATGCTCAGTCTCAACAATGCCTTCAGCCCGGATGAGGTTCGTGATTTCGGCGTTCGGGTCGAGCGCGCCATCGGCACCGTGAGCGGCTACGTCTGCGAGCTGAAGATCGACGGGCTGGCGATGTCGATCACCTACGCGCGCGGCAGCTTCGTGCGTGCCGCCACGCGCGGCAACGGCGTCGAGGGCGAGGACGTCACCGCGAACGTGCGCACCATCCGGTCGGTGCCGATGACGCTTGCGCCGGTGGACGGGACGCTGCCCGACGAGCTCGAGGTTCGCGGCGAGGTCTATCTGCCCAAGGGTGCATTTGCTGCGACCAACGCGCGCCTCGAGGAGGCGGGCAAGCCGGGATACGCGAATCCACGCAGCGCCGCCGCCGGCGCGGTGCGCCAGCTCGATCCCTCGGTCACCGCTGCGCGCGGCCTGCAGACCTTCATGTATGCCGTCGACCCGCCGGGCAGGATCCGGACCCAGGCCGAGGTGCTCGACACGCTGGCGGCGCTGGGATTCCGCGTGAATCCGCACCGGCAGGTCGCCGGGTCGATCGACGAGGTGCTCGCCTTCCTCGAACACTGGTCGGAGCGACGCCATGACCTTGACTACGACACCGACGGCGTGGTCATCAAGGTCGCGTCGCTCGCGGAGCAGGCGGAGGTCGGCACCATCTCACGCGCTCCACGCTGGGCGATCGCGTACAAGTTCCCGCCCGAGGAGCACGAGACCCAGGTGCTCGACATCCACGTCCAGGTCGGCCGGACGGGCGCGGTGACGCCGGTGGCGATCCTCGAGCCAACACTGGTCGCAGGGTCGACCGTCCGGCGCTGCACGCTCCACAACGAGGACGAGGTCGCGCGCAAGGACGTGCGCATTGGCGACACGGTGCTGGTCCACAAGGCCGGCGACGTGATCCCGGAGATCGTGCGGGTGATTCTCGAGAAACGCCCCAAGAAATCGACGCCGTGGCAGATGCCCGACCACTGTCCATCGTGCGATTCCCTGCTGGTGCGCGAGCAGGGCGAGGTGGTCCGGCGCTGTTTGAATCCGCTCTGTCCGGCACAGCGGCGCGAGCTGCTCATCCACTTCGCCGCCCGTGGAGCGATGAACATCGAGGGTCTGGGGCCGGCGGTGATCGATCAGCTTCTCGACCTCGGGTGTGTCACCGAGCCTGCCGGCCTGTTTCATCTCACCCCTGAGCAGCTCCTGACACTCGAAGGCTTTGCCGAGCGATCGGCAACGAAATTGATCGAGTCGATCGCATCGCGCCGCCGCGTGCCGCTGGCGCGATTCATCAACGCCCTGGCCATCCGCCATGTCGGTGAACACACCGCCGAAACCCTCGCGGCGCACTTCGGGAGCATCGATGCGCTCGCCGCCGCGTCGGAGGAGGATCTGCTCGGCGTCGAGGGGATCGGGGCGGTCGTCGCCGGGCACGTCGCCGCGTGGTTCGCCTCGAACGAGGGACGCGCCGTCCTCGAGCACCTTCGCGCCGCGGGTGTGGACCCCGAGCGATCGGCCGGTGGGGGCGGCCCCTGGAGCGGCCAGACCTGGGTGATCACCGGCAGCCTCGACGGTATGACCCGAACCGACGCCGAGGCACGCATCCGGGCGCTCGGCGGCAATCCCACCTCGAGCGTGAGCCGCAAGACCCGGGCGGTCGTGGCCGGCGCGTCACCCGGGACCAAGCTCGAGAAAGCCCTGCGACTGGAGGTCCGCGTGCTCGACGAGGCACAGTTCCTCGCCGAGCTCGAGACGGCAGAGGGATCTGGCTGAGCCGTGATACTGAAGCTGTGACGACGATGGCGGCCCCGCGGCGATCAGAGCGCCTCCTCGATGACAAGGCGCAGCTCCGAGCACGGCTGCGCGCCTCGCCGGACGGCCCGGGCGTCTACGTCATGCGCGGCCTCGATGCTCGGGTCATCTACGTGGGCAAGGCGTCGAACGTGCGCAACCGGTTGCGTTCGTGGTTCTCGGGCATCGATGCGCTCCAGCCGCGCACTCACCAGCTGATCTCGAGCGTCTTCGATTTCGAGGTGATCGCGTGCCAGAGCGAGCACGAGGCGCTGGTCCTCGAGAACACGCTCATCAAACAGCATCGCCCGCGCTTCAACGTGCGCCTCAAGGACGACAAGAGCTACCTGTACCTCAAGATTCCGCGCCCCGGCGTGCACGACGCGGTCGCTCCCGGCACGGCGCGTGAGGAGGTCCGCAAACCGCGAGGCAAGAGCGCCGAGGGCGCGACCGAGTTCCCCCGGCCGTATTACACCCGCAAGGTCATCCGCGACGGCGCCCGCTATTTCGGGCCGTACACCAGCGCCCAGTCGTTGCGGACCACCGTCCGCTCATTGCGGACCATCTTTCCCTTCCGCACCTGCAGCGACGAGATCTTCCGGCGCGGTCACGTGTGTCTCGACTACCACATCAAACGATGCTCGGGACCGTGCGAGGGGAAGATCGACGGTCCGGAATATGCGGAGCTCCTCGAGCAGGTGCAGGAATTCATGGAGGGCAGGTCGGACACCCTGCACGATGAGCTGCGCGACCAGATGGATGCCGCTGCGGACCATCGCGATTACGAGCTGGCAGCACGCTTTCGCGACCGGCTGCGTGCGATCGAGCGCATCAGCGAACGCCAGACGGTGTTGCGCGGCGCCCGATCCGACGAGGACTGCATCGCGGTTGCCGTCGAGGCGGGGCGCGCCATGGCCGCGGTGCTGAGCATCCGCCAGGGCCGCGTGATGGCGATGGAGACGCACGAGCTCGAGGGCGTCGCGGGGCTCGATGCCGCCGCGTGTCTCGGCGCATTTCTTCCTCAGTACTACGCCAACGTCACCTCGATTCCTCGCCGTCTCCTCGTGTCCGACGACATCGAGGATCGCGAGGTCTTCGAGGAGTTCCTCGCCGAGCAGCGCGGCGGTCCGGTCGAGGTGCACGTTCCCAAACGTGGCGACGCCCGGCGGCTGATCGCTCAGGCTGCGGAGACCGCGCTGGTTGCGCTGCGGCAGCAGCGCATCGTCGACGACTACGACGCCGCCAAGACCGAGGCGCTGCTCGATGATCTCGCAACCCGTCTGCAGCTCCCCGCACCGCCGCGGCGGATCGAGTGCTACGACATCAGCAACACGATGGGGACGAACTCCGTCGGGTCGATGGTGGTCTTCGAGGACGGAAGACCGGCGCCCGCGAGCTACCGTCATTTCGGGATCAAGACCGTCGAGGGTTCCAACGACTTCGCGTCCATCGAGGAGACCCTGCGTCGCCGCTTCCGGCGGCTCGGCCCTCGTGACGATGGGCCGGAAGCGGACGTGCCGGTGCTCGATCCGGCGGGGGCCAACGGCACCAACGAGCGGCCGCGACGGACCCCGCGTGGTGGTGATGACGTGGACTTGAGCTTCTCGGTCCTGCCCGACCTCATCCTGATCGACGGCGGCAAGGGGCAGTTGAGCGCTGCCGTCAAGGCGCTGCGCGAAGCGGGGCTGACCAAGGTTCCAGTGTTCGGGCTCGCCAAGCGCAACGAGGAGCTGTACAAGCCCGGCCGCGCGCGGCCGATCATCATCGAGCGGGACAGTCCGACGCTGTTCCTCGTGCAGCGAGTGCGCGACGAGGCCCACCGATTTGCGATCACCCACCACCGCGGCCGCCGCGGACGTGCGGCGCTGCGTTCGAAGCTCGACGTCGTGCCCGGCCTGGGCCCGGTGCGCCGGCGGGCGCTGCTCCGTCATTTCGGCAGCATCGACGCCATCCGCGATGCGCCGCTCGAGCAACTGACCACGGTGGTGCCGCGACCCGTGGCGCTGCGCGTGAAGGAGCTCCTGTGACCGAGGAGGGGTCGACGCCGGAGGTCGCAGTGACGGTGATGTCGTTCGGTTTCAAATTCGGCCTCCCAGCCGATGCGGGATGGGTCGTCGACGCACGGATGGTGCGCAACCCGTTCTGGGTTCCCGAGCTGCGCTCATTCACCGGGCTCGACGCGGCGGTTCGTGACTATGTCCTCGCCGATGAGGTTGCGCGCGAGCTCATCGATCACACGCACTCCCTGATGTCCTGGTCGTCGCGGCGGTATGCGGAACGCGGCCGGGACAATCTGAGCTTCGCGATTGGCTGCACCGGTGGACGGCACCGGTCAGTGGTCATCGTGGAAGCGCTTGCGGAGCGGTTGCGCGCTGACCGTGTCGCGGTCACCGTGACCCATCGCGATGTCGATGTACTGGATCCCCGCCCGTGAGCGCATGACCTGATGGCTCAGGCACGCCGCGCGCATCCGAGGTCACGCACGGATGCCGCGCTCTCCTTCACGCAACGGGTGGTCGCGGAGCTTGCCCCATACACGCCGCTGCTCCCCTGCTGCCGCCGCTCGCTGGTCGAGGGCCTCGCGCTCGTGACCAGCGCTCCCGGGTCGATCGCGACGACACGTCCGGTCGCGGTGCGCGCGGCGATGCAGACCCTGCATGCCGATGGGATACCGGCGCACGTCTCCCGGGTCACCGCCGCGAGGCGCACCCAATACTTCGTTGTCGGAGTGGATGCTTCGACCCCGCAGGCGCCGTCGGAGCGTTCCTGCTGCAGGAGGAGCCGCCTTCGTGGCGCATTTCTCGGTGCGGGCCGGCTGGTGCGCCCGGACGGCGAGCCGTATCTCGAGATCGGTTGCGCGGGCGAGATGGGCGCCGCCCAGCTCGTCGACGATTTCGACGTGCTCGGAGTCCCGGCTCGGAGCCGGCGCCGGCGCGGGCGCTGGGTGGTCACGGTGCGCTCGGGAGCCGGCGTCGGAGCGGCATTGAGCTCGATCGGCGCGCAGGCCGGCCGTCTCGACTTCGAGTCGGGCCGGGTGATACGCGAGGTCCGCAGCGGCGTGAACCGCCGCCTCAACGCCGAGACCGCCAACCTGCGCCGCACCGCAGGTGCAGGGGTTCGGCAGCTCGAGTCGATCGCAGCGCTCGAGGCCGACTCGGTGCGCTGGCAGGCTTTGCCCCCGGCACTTCGAGAGGCCGCCGAGCTCCGGTCCCTTCACCCCGACGACGACCTGGCGCAGCTGGCGGAGCTCGCCGGCTGCAGCAGGCCGGCGATGGCCGGGCGCCTGCACCGTCTGGTCGCCGCGGCGGGTGAGGGCGGTGATAGGGTGGAAGTACCTGTCCGCAGGCGCTGAATCAACAGTCACCGGAGGTTGCATCGCATGGGAGTGAGAGTTGGCATCAACGGCTTCGGCCGCATCGGGCGCAACGTCCTGCGCGCCGCCAGGGAACGTTCCCCCGAGCTCGAGATCGTCGCTGTCAACGACATCACGACCTCCGAGATGCTCGCTCACCTGCTCAAGTACGACAGCGTGCTCGGCCGTTTCCCCGGGACAGTTGCTTCCAATGGTGACAGCATCACGGTGGACGGACAGGTGATCAAGGTGCTCGCCGAACGCGACCCGCAGCGCCTCCCATGGGGAGATCTCGGCGTCGACGTCGTCGTCGAATCGACGGGCTTCTTCAGCGATGCGGTCAAGGCCAAGGGTCACATCGACGGCGGCGCGCGCAAGGTGGTCATCACCGCGCCGGCGAAGAACGAGGACATCACCATCTGCATGGGCGTCAACGACTCCTCGTACAACCCGGCCGAGCATCACATCATCTCCAACGCGTCGTGCACGACCAACTGCCTGGCGCCTGTCGCCAAGGTGCTCAACGACTCCTTCGGCATCGAGACCGGCTTCATGACCACCGTGCACGCATACACCAAGGACCAGGTCATCCTCGACGCACCCCACGAGGACAAGCGCCGCGCGCGCGCCGCCGCACTGTCGATCATCCCCACGACGACCGGGGCCGCCAAGGCGGTTGCACTCGTGCTCCCTGAGCTGAAGGGCAAGTTCGCGGGCATGTCCCTGCGCGTCCCGGTTCCCGATGTCAGCCTCGTCGATCTCACCGCGACGCTCTCGAGGAGCGCAAGCATCGACGACGTCAACGGCGAGATGCGCGAGGCGGCAAGCGGCAAGCTCGAGGGAATCCTCGCGGTGAGCGAGGAAGAGTTGGTGTCGATGGACTTTCTCCACGACCCGCACTCATCGATCTTCGATGCACCGGCGACGATGCTGCTCGGGGACCGCACCTTCAAGGTGCTCGCGTGGTACGACAACGAGTGGGGATACTCCTGNNCGCGTCGTCGACCTCGTGAACCTCATCGTGTCCCGGCTCTAGGGCGGGCGATGGTGGCTCTGTCCAAGGCAACCATCGACGACATCGATGTGCACGGCAAGCGGGTCCTGCTGCGCGAGGACCTCAACGTGCCGATGCGCGATGGCGAGATCAGCGACGATCGCAGGATCCGGGAGGCGATCCCGACCATCGAAGCGCTCCGGACTCGAGGCGCTCGGGTGATCGTGGTCGCCCACCTCGGTCGTCCCAAGGGCAAGATCGACGACAGCGCCCGGCTCGGCCCCATCGCCGCACGATTGAGCAGCCTGCTCGGTGCCGACGTGCGTCTCGCCTCCGACGTGGTCGGCGACAGCGCGCAGAGCATGGTCGATTCGCTGCGTGACGGTGACGTCGGGATGCTCGAGAACGTTCGCTTCGAACCCGGCGAGGAGGCCAACGACCCCGCGTTCGCGAGGCAGCTCGCAGCGTTCGGGGACGTGTACGTCAACGACGCCTTCGGGACCGCCCACCGTGCGCACGCCTCGACCGAGGGCGTTGCGCACCTGCTTCCCGCCGTCGCCGGCAAGCTCATGGCCCGCGAGCTCGAGATGCTCGGGGGCGTGATGGACAACCCGCGCGCGCCGGTGGTGGCGATCGTCGGGGGATCGAAGATCTCGACCAAGGTCGGTGTGCTCGACCATCTGCTCGACCGTGTCGACGTGCTCTGGGTGGGCGGTGCGATGGCTTGCACCTTCTACCGGGCCCTCGGCGAGAGCACCGGCACCTCCCTCGTCGAGGAGGATGAGGTGCCGACCGCGCGGCGTCTCCTCGACTCGGCTCCCGGACGGCGTGCTGATCTGCGCCTTCCCGTCGACGGCGTCGTTGTCGAGCAGGTGGCAGCCGATGCTCCAACCCAGATCGTCGCGTGGAAAGCGATTCCCGACGGCTGGATGGTGGTCGACGCCGGACCGGACACCGTGGCGAGCATCGCGGCCGACTGCGCAGCCGCCGGGACGATTATCTGGAACGGCCCGCTCGGCATCTACGAGATTCCCGCGTTCGCGACCGGGACACGCGATGTCGCACGCGCCGTCGCAGCCTCGAAAGCCACGACCGTGATCGGTGGGGGCGACCTCGCGGCCGCCGTCCGGGACGCCGGTGTTGCTGACAAGATCGGCTTTATCAGCACCGGTGGGGGCGCGACCATCGAGTTTCTGGAAGGGACGACGCTGCCCGGCGTGGCCGCGCTGCGCGACCGTGAGGTCGCCCGGCGTTGACCGTGCAGTCGCATGGCCGCCCGGCGTCGCGGCCGCTGGTCGCCGGGAACTGGAAGATGAACACGACCGTCGACGAGGGCATCGCCCTGGCGCAGGCGGTGTGCGCCGCCGTCTCGGGGACGACCGGCGTCGACGTGGCCCTGCTACCCCCCTTCACGCACCTGTGGGCGATTCGACAGGTGCTCGATGGGACGGGCGTCCGGCTCGGCGCCCAGGACGTGTTCTACAGGGACTCCGGCGCCTTCACCGGCGAGATCTCACCGGCAATGCTCGCGGGGTGGTGCGACCTCACGCTCGTCGGTCACTCCGAGCGCCGCCACCTCTTCGGCGAGCGCGACGACGAGGTCGGCAAGAAGTTCGTCGCCTCGCTCGCGCACGGCCTCCAGGTGATCGTTGCGGTGGGGGAGACCAGCGATGAGCGCGACGCTGGCAGCACCTTCGACGTGGTCGATCGCCAGCTCGACGCGGTCTTCGCCGAGCTCGACGTGCCGCCGTCGGTCGATGACTGGGTGATCGCCTACGAGCCCGTCTGGGCGATCGGCACCGGCCGCACGGCAACGCCGGAACAGGCGCAGGAGGTGGTGGCCCACATCAAGCAGCACGTGCGCGCCCGCTACCTCGACGGTGCACCGCGGGTGCTCTACGGCGGCAGCGTCACCCCCGCCAACGCGGCGTCGCTGTTTGCGGAGCCGGACATCGACGGCGCTCTGGTCGGTGGTGTGAGCCTCCGCGCCGAGGAGTTCAGCGTCATCGTTGCGGCCGCCGCCGAGGCGGTCGCCGGTCGTGCGACCGCGTAGCACCGCGGGATGAGCGGGGTACGGCCCTTCGTGCTGGTGATCCTGGATGGATGGGGGTACAACCCGGACCCGTACGGGAATGCGATCGCAGCCGCGCGCACCCCGGAGCTCGACCTGCTCGAGCAAAGCTGGCCGCACACAATCGTCGACGCGAGCGGTGAGGCGGTGGGGGTCCCGCCGGGCCAGCAGGGCAACTCCGAGGTGGGCCACCTCACCATCGGCGCAGGGCGGCTCATCTATCAGCCGCTGGTCGCGATCAACCGCGCCATCGAGAACGGCAGCTTCTATGAGAACGTAGCGTTGTGCGAAGCGGTGGACCGCGCGCGTGATCGTCGTGTCGCGCTCCACTGCCTCGGATTGACCTCGCCGGGAGGCGTTCACAGCCGCCAGGATCATGCGGTCGCGGTGGCCGAGCTCGCCCGCCGCCGCGGCCTGAGCTCGGTGTGGTTTCACGCATTCCTCGACGGGCGCGACGAGCCGCCCACGAGCGCGGCCGCCTTCGTTCGGAGCTTCGTCGCCGCGCTCGATGGCGTTGGTGTCGGTGCGATCGTGTCGGTCTCCGGACGGTATTTCGCCATGGACCGGGACCGGCGCTGGGACCGCGTCCAGCGCGCGTACGAGGCCATCGCCGGCGCGGGTGACGGCGTCGCCACCGACGCGGTCGCGTACATCGAGGAGCAGTACGCGCGGGGTGTCACCGACGAGTTCGTGCCCCCGGTGTCGATCCTCCACGACGGCAAACGCGTCCGCATCGAGGACGGCGACTCGATCGTCTTCTTCAACTTCCGTCCGGACCGCGCGCGCGAGCTCTCCCACGCGCTGGTCGATGGTGACTTCGACGGCTTTCCACGATCGAGGGTGCTTCGCGACGTCGAGCTGGTCACGTTCACCGAATACGAGCGGGATCTCGACGCGCGAGTGGCGTTCCCGCGCGAAGATGTGCTGCACACGCTCGCCGAGGAGGTGAGCGCCGCCGGGCTCCGCCAGTTCCACGTCGCCGAAACCGAGAAATACGCGCACGTCACGTACTTCATCAACGGGGGGCGTGAGACACCGTTCGACGGCGAGGACCGTTTGCTGGTCCCCTCCCAGCGGGTGGCGACCTACGACACGGTGCCGGAGATGAGCGCCGCAGGCGTCACCGACGCGGTGATCGCGCGACTGGAGCAGGGCGACGATGCGCTCATCATCGCCAACTACGCCAATGCCGACATGGTCGGCCACACCGGCGTTTTCGACGCGACGGTTCGCGCCGTGGAGTGCGTGGACACGTGCCTTGGCCGCATCGCGCACGCGGTCGATGCCGCGCGCGGTGGGCTGCTGATCACCGCCGACCATGGCAACGCCGAGTACAAGATCGACCGCCGCGACGGGTCGGTGCTCACCGCGCACACCACCAGTCCCGTGCCCGTGATCCTCTGCGGCGCCGGCGGCGAACCGTTGCGCGAGGGTGGCGGCCTGCGCGACGTGGCGCCGACCGTGCTGGACGCGATGGGCCTTCCGGTGCCCGTGGAGATGACCGGCAGGTCGCTGCGCAGCCGCTGATTCGAGGACCGGTTACGGCGCCGGCGACGCCGGCTGATATGGCACCGGCTCGATCTGGTCGACGGGATGCGGACCGCTCTGCCATCCATCACCTGGACCGATGGTCAGCCGGCAGGCGCCACCGGTGTGTGCATCGCATGCCACCGGCACGGTGTGCGTCGCGACACCGTCGCTCCAGCTGACCGTGATGGTCACCGTGAACGTCTCGGTCGCCGTGATGGTGGCGCCCGCCGCCACCGCCGCGTAGTCGTGGGTCACGGAGCAGGGATCGGTCCAGCGTTGCGTCGACGGGTTGTATGCCGGAAGGCTTGCGGGCCCGTGCTCGACCGGACCCGGCGCCATCGTGGTCGTGCCGTCGCCCCAGTTCCATGCGACGATTCCCGGAGTCACGGTGACGTCGTAGAGCAGGAACAGCGTGTACCCGCGCACCACTGTGGAGGTGAGCGCGTGAGAGGGATCGGGGACGGTCGGCACGGTCGAAGCCATCCACGCGCAGGTGGGGACGTGCACCCAGGTCCGCGACGTTGCCGACGAGCCCGGGATCATCTCGACGGTGCCGACCGTCCAGTTGCGGGTCAACGCGGTGGCCAGGTCCGCGCCGGTCGGAAATGGCGGGGTGGTGGGCACGCTCACCGGCGGCTCCGGTGCGGGTGCGTCACCGGCCAGGTATGGAACGCTGAAGACGAAGGTGGCGCCCTGGCAGCTCCGTCCATAGGGTGCGACCGGCTGCGCGTCCACCCACGTGCCGCGCATCCGCAGGAAAGCCGTGACCGCGACCACGTGACCGCCGACGTGGGCTGCGGTGGCGAGACTTCCCGGGGCGGTGTCCGCAGCGTTGCCGCCGGGTGGAATCGCGCCGGCGACCGAATACGCGAATCGAGCGTCAGCACCGTCGTAGCCACCCGCGGCGTTCTTCGTAAAGGTCGGAAGGATCGAGAGCGCGGCGACGATCCCGCCTCCCGGCGACGGTGAGCCCGGACCGACGTGGAAACGATGCACCTCCGGGCAGCTCATGCCCTGTGGATCGACGCCCGGTGGGGGGATCTCGAGTGGATTCCGCGGGTCGGAGCCGCCCGGCGCGATACCGGCCGGGACGATGGGAAGGTAGGTGCCTCCCGCACCGGCGACGAGCTTGCCGCCGGTCAAGGCGCCCGTCCCCTGGCTCGACGGTCCGGGCGGATTTCCAGGGCCGTCGGCACCGCCGCGGACAGCGACAGCACTCATGCCGGCGATAACCGCAATCAGCGCAGCCATGACGAGCGCGGCACGGCGGACGCGCCGAATCAGCAACCGATCAGGCAGCCGTCGCGAACCCCCTCACCATCTCCCCTGCAACTCTCGCGGCGCGGGGCGGACACCGAACACCCAGTGCGGCACCGCCGTCAACCCTTCCCGCAGGGGCCGCAAGCATGCCATTTCATGGTGGCGGCCGGCCGAACGCGTCGCCGGAAGGTCACGATCCCGCAAGTTTTGGCGGCTACGCTGAGCGGGATGGCTCCTGGCGAACTCGATTCCGCGCGCCTCCGCCGAGACCTGAGCCTGCTCTTGCGGCGACGGATCACCCTCTATGCCGGCATCGGCGCAGCCGGATGCACGGTGATTCTCTCGGTGGTCGCGGCGACCAGCGCCCCGGGTCATGCCACGGCGCCGGCAACCCCGCCGGCTTCGGTCGACCCCACGACCGGGCAGAACGCGCAGCAACCGGTGAACCAGCAGCCGAGCTTCGTCATCCCCGCGCAGGCGCCGCAGACCGGCTTCGGCGGAGCCCCGGCCGCGATCTCCGGCGGGAGCTGATCCCCGCGCCGAGCGGCGCTACTGCGTGCGCCTGAGTCTCGGGAGGGCCTGTGCTCCGGCGGGCACGCGGTCGGGACGCCTTCGCCGTCCCGCCGCTCGCTCTCGCCGGGGTGTAACCCCGGCTGCGAGATGGCCCGCCTGCGCACAGGCCCTCCCGAGACTCAACCGAAGCGCGGCGCTACTCGGTGAGCAACTCCGCGAGGAGGGACGCATCGATGTTCCCGCCGCTGAGGATCGCCACCGTCCGCGCCGACGATCGTCCGTCGAGCATCGCCGCGTAGGCGAGCGCGCCGGCGCCTTCCGCAACCACCTTCACCTCGGTTGCCAGGCGCCCGACGGTCTTTCGCAGCGTCGCCTCGGGCACCAGAACCCACTCGCTCACCAGCGACCGCAGCCGTTCGAACATCACGGGGTCGAAGGGCGCGGAGGTTCCGTCGGCGATCGTCCTGGGTGTGAGGCCGGGTGGTCCGTTGACGGCAAACGCCTGCTGCCACAGGGGATATCCGTCGGACTGCACGCCGATCACCTGCACATCGGGCTTCAGGGCAGCGAACCCCAGCGCGATGCCGCAGATCAAGCCGCCACCGCCGACCGGTACGAGCACCCGCTCCACGTCGGGAAGATCGGCGAGTATCTCGGGCACGATCGACGAATGACCGGTGATCACCGCATCGTTCGCGAACGGATGAATGAACACCTCAGGGTCCTGCTCCCACGCACGCGTGGCGATCCACTCGAGCAATCGCTCGCGCGGCATCAGCACCGCTTGCGCGCCGAGCGCGCGCACGCCCTCGACCTTGAGCGCCGGCGCGGTGTCGAACATAACGACGCGACACGGAACCCGCAGGGATCTGGCGACGTATGCGCAGGCCAGCGCGGCGTTGCCCGCACTCACCGTGAGGAGCCCGCGCGCGACATACTCGCGCTTCATGAGATGGGCGGCTGCGAAGAAGCCGCGAACCTTGAAGCTCCCGGTCGGCTGCTGCGACTCCAGCTTCAGGGAGCCGCCTGAGAGAGTGGGGATCAACGGTGTGTGGCGGATGTGCGGCGCAAGCAGCCGCGCAACCTCGTGCACGGCTGCCGCGTCGACCGCCTCGATCGCGGTCACATGGCGACCTCCGTGCCAACCCCGGCGGCAACGGCCGCCTGATAGACGATCTGCGCCACCACCGCATCCTCGAAGCCGCTGCCGGTCGACTTGTAGAGGGTGATCTCGCCGGCATCCTGCCGCCCCGGCTTCAACCCCGCGATCACCTCACCGATCTCGGTGATGGTTGCCGGGTCTACACCCTGGAGCTCGTGAGCACCCGCGGGCGGGGCGTTTTGCGCGGCACCCTTCCATTCGACGAACACGCGGGCGAGGCGAATTGTCTCGGCATCGATCTCCGGGCCGGAGGTTCCGCCCACCGAGGTCACGTGGGTCCCAGGGTCGAACCACTCGTAGCGCGTGATCGGGTCCCTGGAGTCGGTGCAGCAGCAGACCACGTCGGCGCCGTGGACCGCCTCCTCGAAGCTCGGGATCACCACGCAGCGCGGGTCGGTCGATGCCAGCGCTGACGCATGGGCGGGGTCGCGCGAGGAGATGCGGATGGCCGTGAAGTCCCGGGTGAGCGGCACCGTGGCCAGGTGGGAGTGGCCCTGGACGCCGGCGCCGAGGATGGTCAGCGTCCTCGCGTCGGGACGAGCAAGGACGCGGGTCGAGACCGCGGCGCCACCGCCGGTCCGCATCGCGGTGATGTGCTCACCGTCCATGACGCTGAGCAGCGAGCCATCCTGCTCGTCGAAGAGCGTGATCACGCCCTGGTGGGTGGGCAACCCGCGGTCACCATTGTCCGGGAACACGCTGACCGCCTTGAGGGCGAAGCCCCGACCCGCCACCCATCCGGGCATGGCACCCAGCAGACCTTCGGGCGCCCGGGCCGCGGTGCGGGGCGGCACCGACGCCTGCCCGGTGGAATAGGCGCGGAAGCCCGCCTCCAGCGCTTCGAGCATCGCCGGTGCGGAGAGCAGGCCCTCCACGTCGTGCTTGCTCAGGACCAGCATGACCGGGGATCTTGCCACGGTTAGGCACAATGGAGACGATGACTCAACAGCAGCCGACCACTGAGCCGGCCACCACCGGTCGTGAATTCGATGCGGTGATCTTCGATCTCGGCGGCGTCATGACCGAGCCCCTCTTTCACCACAGAACCGACGTCCCGCCGGAGTACTTCACCGTCATCGCGTTCTTCCTCGGGGAGTTCCGCGACCACTACCACCTCACCACCGGGGTCCACGATCTGCACCTGCTCGAGATGGGCAAGATCTCCGACGACGAGTTCTTCGACCGGATGATCGCCCGGTACATCGAGGCCGGCAATGATCCCATCGACCCGCGCGAGGCACAGCGGGTGATCTTCGGCAGGGGCATGGTCGCGTGCGGCGCCATGATCGACGCCGTCCGCCAGATCCGCGACGCCGGCTACCGGACTGCGCTGCTCACCAACATCTCGAGCGAGGGCGAGGCCATCTTCACCAAGCTCTTTCCCGTCGATGAGCTCTTCGACGTGGTGGTCGACTCGTCGAAGGTGGGGATGCGCAAGCCCGATCCGGCGATCTACCAGCTGACCTGCACCCGGCTGGGCGTGGCACCCGACCGCTGTCTGTTCATCGACGACCTCCTCTGCAATGTCGAAGCGGCCGACGCCCTCGGCATGCAGACCATCCAGTGCCTGGATCCCGTAGCCGCCGCCGGAGAGGTGGTGCAGCGCGTGCTCGGCCATCCCGCCGCTGCCGAGGCCGGGGCCGGCGCGTGACCGACGACCGCTCTGCGCGGACGATCGCCGGCGAAGGTGGGGCGCTGGAGATCGCCGGGATCACCGATCGCGGCCCCGTCCGCACCCAGAACCAGGACGTGTGGGACGCGCAGGTCGGGCCGGGCGGCAGGACCGCGATCCTCGCCCTCGCCGACGGGATGGGTGGCCACAAGGGGGGCCTCGAGTCCGCGCAAGCCGCGGTCTCGGGCGCCATGGCGGTCCTCTCGACGACGGATCCGTCCACCGATGCGGCATCGACGCTTCGCAGGGCTGTGGCGGCTGCCAACGATGCGGTGGCCGTCGCCCGCCAGTCCATCGGCGGCAACCCGGGGACGACGCTGGTCCTGGCGATCATCAACGGCACCCATGCCACCGTTGCCAATGTGGGCGACAGCCGCGCCTACCTGATCAGCGGATCGCAGGCGACCCAGATCACCGACGATCATTCCTGGGCGGCTGGTCAGGTGCGGCTTGGCATCCTCGACGCCGAGGAGGCGCGCCACCATCAGAAGCGCAACCTCATCGAACGCGCGGTGATGGGCGACCCTGTCGAGGCCGACATCTTCGAGGTCGACGCCTCCGCGGGCGCTGTGCTGCTCCTGTGCTCGGACGGCCTCTGGGAGCCACTTTCCGACCCGGCACTGGGCGCGATCGTGGCAGCACGCGATCCCCTCGGCGTGTCGCTCACCCGCGCCTGCGATGCGGCACTCGCCGGCGGCGGGACCGACAATGTGACCATGGTCGCGGCTCGCTGGCTCCCTGATCCATCGGCTACCGTCTGACCTCGATGGCACGCCTCTACGCGCAATTCGGGGCGGTCGTCTTCCTTGCCGTGGGTCTCGGCGGCCTGTTCACCGGTGACGCGGGAACCCTGGTTCACCATCAGCCCCAGGGCAATGTCGGGCCGATGATGCTTCATCTCACCTACGTGCGAGATCTCCTCGACATCGTGATCGGTGGCGTTCTCGTCTATGCCGGATCTCGAGCCCCGGAGCGGATCGGCGAGGAGATCGTTCTGACGGTGGGCGTCGTGCTCCTGCTCCTGGCGCTGATCGGATTCCTCAACCCGGACAACGCCGCGGCGACCCGGAGCATCGCCGGCATCCACTTCACGCAGGTGATGAACATCTTCGACGTCATCACCGGCGCGCTCGGGGTGCTCTGCGGGCTCGGCGGCGCAGCGTCCGAGCCCGCCGCCGCCAGCAGCTGAGGCGAGAGCTTCCCTAGACTGCCGCGCCCTTCGCGGCGGTCCCGTTGGCAGCATGCTCGCCGCGATGGCGGGCGGTGGCCACCAGGTGCGCGGCTCCGCTCGCCATCGGCTTCGCCCTGCTCAGCGCACGCCCGGTGGTCATCGCGCCCTCTCGCGCGGAGGCGGTCAGGACGCGAAGTTGCGCACGTGTCTTGTCGCCGGTCTGGGGTGCGACGCAGAGGCCGACGACGGTTCCCACCGCTGCCCCGTGCATGAATCCTCGGATATAGCCCATGCCGATTCGCCTCCACTGTCAGTCAATTGATCTGATTCACCCTACACTGCCGCACCGATTCAGGTCAGCGAGGTTGCGGACCACGGCCCGTCGGGCACGATGCGCAGGCGCTCGACCGGATTTCCGCCGATGAGATGCTCGGCGATGATCTCGTCGACGTCGGCGACCTGCAGATGGCCGTACCAGACCCCGTCGGGATAGACGATGAGGATCGGCCCCTGGTGGTGCTGCTGGTTGCAGCCCATCCTCGTGGTGCGCACCCAGGTCAGCTCGAGGCGCTCGACCTCGTCGCGCAGCCGCTGCAGGATGTGCTCCGATCCCTGCCCACCGCAGTGGTGACGCCCGACCGTCGTGCACACGAAGACATGCAGGTTGCGTGGTGCTGGATCGCTCATCACGTTCAATGGTCGCCCACCCGGCCGCGGCTCCGCCCAAGGGCCTGCGTGCCAAAGTAGCGCTCGATGGATTTGAGCTTCGCTTTCTTCGCCGACAGCGCGGTGGTCCCGCCGGACGGGAAGCTGTACGTGCTTGGTGGCGGGTTCAGCGCACTCTCGATGGCGTCGCTTCCGGGCCGGGCGGCCTTCGCGGTGGTCGCGGGGTTCCGGTTCAGCGCCGCGGACGTGGGGCAGGCGCACCAGGTCGAGCTTCGCCTGACCGACTCCCAGGGCAAGCTCGTCCTGGCGCCGGTGACGCTGCAATTCCAGGCTGCAGGCGCGAGGCTCGTTCCCGGGCAGGAGATCAGCATCTCCACGGTCACCGTCCTGCAACCGATGTTCGGCGAGCCCGGCGTGTACACCACCGAGTTCTGGACCGGCGGCGTCCGGATCGGCGCCGTCAACCTCAACGTCGAGGAGCGCCAGGCCCCCGCGCCGGTGCCGGCAGACCGGCCCAACTGACCGGCCGGCACTGCTCAGTACTCATAGAAGCCGCGCCCGCTCTTCTTCCCGAGGTACCCGGCGGAGACCATCCGGCGGAGCAGCGGCGGAGGTGCGAAATCGCTGTTCGCATACTCCTCGTAGAGCGACTCGCAGACGAACATCGCGGTGTCGAGGCCGATGTAGTCGAGCAGCTGCAGCGGCCCCATGGGATGACCGCAGCCGAGGCGCATCCCCTCATCGATGTCATCGCGGGTTGCGAACCCCGATTCGTAGAGCCGGATCGCGTGGGTGAGGAATGGAATGAGCAGCAGGTTGACGATGAAGCCCCCGCGATCCTGCGCAACGATGATCCGCTTGCCGAGGCGCTCACCGAGCGCGCGGGTTTCCTCGAGGGTCTCGTCGCTGGTGGCGATGCTCCTCACCACCTCGATCAACTTCATGACCGGCGCCGGGTTGAAGAAGTGCGTGCCGATGACGCGGTCGGGTCGCCGGGTTGCGCGCGCAATCTCGATGATCGGCAGCGCTGAAGTATTGGTTGCGAGGATCGCGTCCTCGGAGACGATGTGGTCGAGCCGCTCGAAGAGCGAGACCTTGGCAGGAAGCTGCTCGACGATCGCCTCGACGCAGAAATCGCACTCCGCGAAGTCCTCGAGTCGTGGTGTGAAGGTGAGCAGCCCATTGATCCGTTCGACGTCCTCGTCGCTCAGCTTCCCGGTCTTGCGACCACGTTCGAGCGATGCGCTGACCCGGTGCTGACCCGCCGTCAGCTGCTCTGGTCCCGCCTCGGTGACCAGGGTCCGGATTCCGTTGCGGGCACACACCTCGGCGATTCCCGAGCCCATGAGCCCGGCGCCGATGATCCCCACGCTCCCGATCTCCATGTGGCACTCCTCTGCGGCGGCGTTTGATCTGGCATCGGGGCGTCCGGCCGCGTGGCGCAGTCTGCCCGAGGGCGGACAGCCCTCGCACCTATGATGGGCGGCATGGGCTCACCGGGCGCGGTCGCGCTGGTCAGTGACGACCTCATGTTCGCCAGCCAGCTGAGCACCACGATGCGCCGAGCGGGAGGGAGCGCCATCGTGGTCGCGGGGGATGCGGCGGTCCCCGATGTCGACCTCGTGTTTGTCGACCTCAACACCGCCATTGAGCTCCGCCTCGCGCTGATCCAGCGCCTGCGCGCGGAGCGCCCCGCACTCGAGATCGTCGGCTTCTCGTACCACGGCGACCTCGACCTCCGCCGGCGCGCACGCGCCTCGGGCGCGAACCGCGTGGTCAACAACGGCTCCATCCAGGCGGTCGCGCTGCGACGCTCCGGCGCCGCCGCCGGAGGCCCGTCGTGAGCGGCGTCGCGGTGGACAGTGAAGCCCGCATTCGCGCCGAGGTCGACAGGACTCGCGAGGAGGTCACCGAAACCAGGCGAGCACTCCACCGGCATCCGGAGCTGTCACTCCAGGAACGCGATACCGCCGACCTGGTCGCGCAGCGCAGCGCCGGCCTCGGCTTCACGGTTCGCACCGGCGTGGGCGGGACCGGCGTGATCGCCGACCTCGACAGCGGCAAGCCGGGGCCGACCCTGATGCTGCGCGCCGACATGGATGCGCTGCCCATCACCGAGCGGGGCGAGGGCCGCGTGGTCACGTCCGAGGTTGATGGCGTGATGCACGCCTGCGGGCACNNTGCGGGCACGACGGTCACGTTGCCATGACCCTCGGGGCGGCAACCGCGCTGGTCGCGCTGCGCGACAGCTGGTCGGGCCGTGTGCGTCTCTGTTTTCAGCCCGCGGAGGAAACCGCCTCGGGCGCGATGCCGATG
>PKWB01000125.1:30565-30752 GCA_003131685.1 Candidatus Dormiibacterota bacterium | reverse complement strand
GGGGCGAGTTCCAGCACATGGATTACCAGCCCGGTGACCGGGTCGCGCTCACCTACGACCTCCCGCTCGGCGAGATCATCCACGACTTCTACGACCAGCTCAAGTCCCGCAGCCGCGGCTACGCATCGCTCGACTACGAGATCACCGGGTTCCGCGCCGAGAACCTGGTGAAGCTCGACATCCTGGT
>PKWB01000125.1:0-30550 GCA_003131685.1 Candidatus Dormiibacterota bacterium | reverse complement strand
ATGCGCAAGAACGTGCTCGCGAAGTGCTACGGCGGGGATATCACGCGGAAGCGCAAGCTGCTCGAGAAGCAGCGCGAGGGCAAGCGCCGCATGAAACGGGTGGGAAACGTGGAAATTCCGCAGGAGGCATTCATGGCTGTGCTCAAGATGGACGAACAGTAGGTGGACGCCTGATGCCCCGGCCCAACTCGCCCCGCAAACGCCCGCGCCGGCGTCCCGATTCCATTGACCGGGCTGCTCGCGCCGAGGTCTCGCTGGCCAGGCAGACCGCCCAGGTCAAGGGGAAGAACGGCTCGTCGGATGGCAAGCAGTCCAGCGCAAAGCCGGCGGCCACCAAGGCGCGTCCGGCGCTCAAGGGTGCGGCGGCGCGCGCCGAGCGGCTCAAGGAACCCTTCGTGCCGTGGGCGAAACGCTCCTACGCGATCCTGTTCGTGCTGATCGCCGCCGGCGAGCTCATCATCGGCTCGCTCGCGTACTTCACGGTGACCGGAGCCAAGCCGAGCTTCGGCATCTTTCTGCTCGGCATCAATGCGGACAGCCTCGGACCGCTGATTGCAGTTGCGGCCGCCGTCGTCGCCGCACAGGCGGCGAAATACATCACCAAGGAGTCGCGTTCCCTGCGCTTCATGGAGTCGGCGATGGCCGGCGTCATCCAGTACTTCATCTGGTTCCTGCTCTTCATCGCACTCCTGTACCTGTTCGGGCTGGGGGGAAACGCATCGTCGTCGAAGAGCCTCACGATCAACGAGCCGATCGAGATCGCAGGTCTGGCCTTCATCGACATCGTCAGCTTCGTGGCCGCGTATTTCGTCTATCCGCCGCTCTACAAGCGCATGCGTCTCAAGCCGCCGCCACCGCGCACGCCGCGGCCCCCAAAGGGCGAGAAGGCAACGGCCGGGCCGAAGTCGATCGTCGACAGGATGGACGATGCGCAGGAACGCAGTCAGCAGGCGAAAGACACGACCCCATGAGCGGCGCATTCAACGACGTTCGTTCGCTCTACCTGCACATCCCGTTCTGCGAGCGGAAGTGCGAGTACTGCGACTTCACGAGCGTTGCGGGTGCCACCGGGTCGGCGGCGTACATGGATGCGCTCAACGCCGAGGTCCGCCACCTGGGCGAGCGACTCGGCCGTCTCTCCCTCGACACCGTGTTCATCGGCGGCGGGACGCCATCGCTGGTCGAGCCCGAACTGCTCGCCGGTCTGGTCGCGACGGTCCGCGACACGTTCTCGGTCGCCGCCGGCGCCGAGGTGACCATGGAGGCGAACCCATCGAGCATCACCGCCGCCCGGGCGCGGGTCTGGAGGGCGGCGGGCGTGAACCGGATCAGCATCGGGGTGCAGAGCCTCGAAGCCGACGCGCTGCGATTTCTCGGACGGGTGCACGACGCCGGTCGTGCGCTGGCCGCCATCGCCGAGGTGCGCGACGCCGGTTTCACCTCGATCAACTGCGACCTCATCTATGCGGTCCCCGGCCTCGGTGACACGCGCTGGCGGCGAACCCTCGAGCGGGTGGTGGCGGCGGGACCGACTCACATCTCGTGCTACGAGCTGACCGTCGAGGCTGGAACGCCACTGCACACTCGCGTCCGGCGCGGGCTGGTGACACCGGTCGAGGGAGCCCGCGCCATGCGCCAGCATCGAATCGCTGTGGACGTGCTCGGCGGCGCGGGCTACGCCCAGTACGAGGTCAGCAACTTCGCCGTCACCGGCGAGGAATGCCGCCACAACCTCGTGTACTGGCACAACGGCTACTACGCCGCAGCCGGCGTCGGCGCCCACGGCCACCTCCCGGCGGCCGCCGCCGCGGCGATCGGGCTCGACGTCGAGGCCGGTGCCGTCTCGGTGCGCCACTGGCATGGTCGCGGCATCGCCGCCTATGGACGCGCCGTGCGCGCCGGGGAGTTCCCGATCACCGGCTCCGAGCCCGTCGGTCCCGGGATGCGCGAGCAGGAGCGGGTCATGCTCGGGCTTCGCCTTCGCGAGGGTGTCCGGCTCGACGCGTCCAGCCTCGATGAGGCGCGTTCCCTCGAGGGGATGGGCCTCCTCGCCGTCGAGGGCGACCGCGTCCGCGCGACCGCGCGAGGCGAGGCACTGCTCAACCAGGTCACGCTCCGGCTGGTGGGCGACCGGGCTGCCTAGCTGGTACGCTTAGCACTCAACCCTGACGAGTGCTAACTCGACGGCGACCCGCCGCGGCCGCACCGTCACATTGGCCAGACGTGCAACATTCAGTCCCTCTCGATCAGCGCAAGCAGCAGATCCTCAAGGCCGTCGTCGCGGACTACACCCGCACGGGGGTCCCGGTCGGATCGGCGTCGCTGGCCGTCCACCTGGCCACGTGGTCGTCGGCGACCATCCGCAACGAGCTGGCGACCCTCAGCGAGGTCGGCTACCTCATCCAGCCGCACACCTCCGCGGGCCGGGTTCCCTCCGACCTCGGGTACCGATACTACGTCGACTTCCTCATGGATGAGGAGGACGTCCCCCCGGCGGTGCGCCGTCAGGTGGACCCGTTCTTCGCGGTGATGCCGACCGGCATCGAGGACATCCTCGAGATCGCCGCGACCGCGCTGGCTCATGCCGCCGACGCGGTGAGCCTGGTCACCGCGCCGCGTGCCCTGGGCGTCCGGGTCAAGCACCTCGACCTGGTCAAGCTCAGCGACGCCCAGGCGCTCCTCGTCCTCGTGCTCGAGGGCAACCTGGTGCGCCAGCAGGCCCTCAACCTCACCGCTCCGACCGACCAGGGGGTGCTCAGCGCCATCGCCACCGGTCTCAACGCCGCCGTGGTCGGCCTCAACGCCGCGGGGATGTCGAGACTGCCCGAGGTCGTGGGGGTGCACGCCGCGCTCGAGCGCGATCTCCTGACCCAGATCATCGCCTTCATGACCGTCTGCGACGCCCAGCAGGACACGCTCATCCTCCACGACGGGGTGCGCAACCTCCTGCACCAGCCCGAGTTCGGCGACGTGGAGCTGCTCCAGCAGGTCATCGAGGTGGTGGAGGAGGAGCGAATGCTCGCCGCGCTGATCAGCGCCGCCGATCTCGATCACGGCATCCAGATCATGATCGGGCGCGAAAGCGGGATGGCCGAGCTGTCCCGGTGTTCCCTGGTCCTCACCACCTACCGCGCCGGGGCGGAACGGCGCGGCACCATCGGCGTGCTCGGCTCGACCCGCATGGCCTATGCGCAGGTCGGACCCCGCGTTCGCTACGTTGCGCAGCGGCTCGGTCGTGCCGTCGGGCGTGCTTTGAGCTGAGCGTGGGCATAGTGATCGGATGACCATGGACGAAAACGACATGACGGATTCGCGCCCCGTTGCGGAGGCCGAGCCGGACCGCGCCGCGAGCGAGGAGCCGGACCCGCGTGACGCTCGGTACCTTCGCCTCGCCGCCGATTTCGAGAACTTCAAACGGCGTAAGGGTCAGGAGCTGACCGACGCGCGGCGATACGAGAGCGAGGACGCGGCGCGCGCGCTGCTTCCGGTGCTCGACAATCTTCGCCGTGCGGTGGAGCACGCCGGCGAAGCGGGCGCCGAGGAATTCTTTGTGAGCGGTCTGCAGCTCGTCGTCCGCGAGTTCGAGGCCGCCCTCCAGCGCATTGGGGTGGTTCCCGTGCCGGCGGTCGGCGAGCGCTTCGACCCGGCGATCCACGAGGCCATCGCCGCCGAGGAATCGGATGAGGTCAGCGAGGACACGGTGATCGACGAGCTGGTGCCCGGCTACCGGCTCCACGACCGCTTGCTCCGGCCGGCGATCGTGCGTGTGGCTCGGCCCCGCCAGACCTCATCGGCAAGCTGAGCGATGGCGACCGTCAAGCGCGATTACTACGAGGTCCTGGGCGTCCAGCGTGACTGCACCGGCGACCAGCTGAAGGTGGCGTACCGCAAGCTCGCCATGCAGTTCCATCCGGACCGCAACAACGGCGACAAGGGCGCCGAGGAGCGGTTCAAAGAGGTCGGCGAGGCGTACTCGGTGCTGAGCGATCCCCAGAAGCGCCAGCGCTACGACGCCTTCGGTCACGTCGCCGACGGCGCCCAGCCCGACTTCGGCAACTTCTCCTTCGACTCGGCGTTCGACCTGTTCGACATGTTCTTCGGCGGTGGCGGACGCCGCCGCGCGCACACCGGTCCACAGCGCGGCGATGACCTGCGCATGAACATCGAGATCAACTTCGAAGAGGCGGTCTTCGGTGCCAAGCGGACCGTCGAAGTGCCGCGGGCGACCCTCTGCACCGAGTGCAACGGCTCGGGCGCCAAACCCGGAACGAGCCCAACCCAGTGCGCGACCTGCTCAGGAAGTGGGCAGGTGCGCCGAACCATGCAGTCGATCTTCGGGCAGGTCGCCAGCGTCACACCCTGCCCCACCTGTCACGGCGAGGGTCAGGTGATCCAGGAGCCGTGCACCGTCTGCCGCGGTCAGGGGCGCATCCAGGGAAGGCACACCGTCGAGGTCACCATCCCCGCCGGCGTCGACGACGATGTGAACCTGCGCCTCACCGGAGAAGGGGAGCCCGGTCCGCGAGGCGGCCCCGCCGGCGACCTGTACCTCGGCTTCCGCGTCAAGCCGCATCCGAACCTCGTCCGCCGTGGCCAGGACCTGCTCTACGAGCTTCCGATCACGGTGACCCAGGCGGTGCTCGGCGACACCATCACCATCGACAACGTGGATGGCGAGCATCCCGTCGAGGTGCCGCCCGGGACGCAACCGGGGCGCCAGATCAAGATGCACGGGCTCGGTGTTCCGCACGTCCGCACCGGCCGGCGCGGCGACCTCATCTGCGTTGTGCGGGTGGTGGTACCGAGCCATCTGTCCCATCAGGAGCGCACGCTGTACGAGCAGCTCGGCGGCCGCGGGGGCAAGCCGGCAGAGGTGAAGAAGGGCTTCTTCGACTCGCTGCGCGACGCGTTTCGAGGCTGAGCCCGGTCGCCGCCTCTAACCGGGCGGCCAGGTCATCTGGCGTCCACCGAGCAGATGGATGTGCAGGTGGTCGACCGTCTGACCGCCAGCTTTGCCGGTGTTGACGACGAGGCGGAATCCGGTCTCGTCGATCCCCTCGTCCTCGGCGATCGCCTGGGCCACATGGAGCATGCGTCCCCACAGGCCGTCCTGAGACGGCGTCAGCTCGGCAACCGACTCGATGTGCTCGCGGGGGAGGATGAGCACATGGACCGGCGCCTGCGGGTTCACGTCGCGGATGGCCAGCACCTCATCGTCCTCGCGGACGAAGGTGGCCGGAATCTCGTGGGCCGCAATGGCGCAGAAGATGCAATCGTTCATGAGCGCAGCAGGGTACCGCGCAGGTGGTCGCCCTCGACGGCATCCGCGCGAACGAGGGTGAGCGCTCCCTGACGGATACCGGCGTGGCCTTCCACGATGACCTCGTGGTAGCCCGCGGTGAGGCCGTGCGCGGTTTCCACGTCAACCGCGTCCCAGGCGACCTCGTGAATAAGACTGCACGCGCGAGCGAGCGAACGTGCACCAGTGCGGCGGGTGGCGCGACGCACCTCCGCGCTGCGCCGCCGGGCTGACGCGTCGTCAACGCGCCCGTCGATTGCGGTCGCCGGGGTTCCGGGTCGCGGCGACCAGCGAAAGACGTGGCCCTGGAGGAACCCCACCTCATCGACCAACGACAGCGTGCCCGCGTGGTCGTCCTCGGTCTCGCCGGGGAATCCCACCATGATGTCGGTGGTGAACTCGGTCGCCGGGTTCTCGTCGCGCAGCGCGCGCACGACGCGCAGGTACTGCGCGCGTCGATAGCCGCGATGCATCGCGCGCAGCACGTGATCGCTGCCGCTCTGGAGCGGCATGTGCCAGTGCGAGCAGAGCCTCGGGTGCGCGTTGAGCGCGATCAGCGAGTCGGTGACGTCGTTCGCGTTGACGCTGCTGAGCCGGAGGCGCGCGCTGTCCCCGCAGGCGTCGAGCAGCGACCCGAGCAGCGTTGCGAGGTTGGTCCCGATGTCGCGTCCGTACGACCCGAGGTCGACACCGCACAGCACGATCTCCCCGTGGCCCGCCTCGAAGGCGGCGCGAACCCGCTCGTGCACCTCGGCGGCGAGAACGCTCGTCGAGACGCCCCGCGCCCGCCAGACGATGCAGTACGTGCAGCGATGGTTGCAGCCGTCCTGCACCTTGATGAACGCGCGCGAGCGCAGCGCCGGAGCGTCGTGGGGCGGGCCGATCGTGCGCGCCATGGCGAGAACGTGATCGGCGATGCCGGCCTTGTCGGGATTGGCGAAGATCGAGTCGACGGTGGTGTACGCGCCGGGGTTCGCATCGACGCTGCAGCCGGTGAGCACGAGATGTGCGCCGGGGTCGAGCCGGCGCAGCCGGCGGATGCGCTGCCGCGTGGTCGCATCCGCCCGCGCGGTGACCGTGCAGGAGTTGAGCACGCGTACGTCGGCGGCTTCGTTCTCGGGGACGACCTCGCACCCGCCGGCGGCGAGCCGGCCCGCAAGGTCCGCCATCTCGGCGAAGTTGACCTTGCATCCGAGGACGGTGAGCGCAACCCGCAGCGGGCGATCGAGCGGCGCGGTCATGCCGGTCGCGGCGCGGCCACGGCGTCGAGGTCACCCGCGCCGGCGAGGAGCAGCGAGGTCGCGACCGCGCCGGCAAGACGGCTGGGGAGCGTCCGCGTACCGAGGTGGACGTTGGTCGCCGCCGAGTCGGCGAGGGCGCGGAGGTCGTCGGCGTCGAGGCCACCCTCAGGGCCGATGATCAGCCCGACGTTTGCGGGCGGCGCCGGCACGGCGCTCATGATCGGTACGGCGTCCTGGCTGATGACGCACGCCAGGATCCGGGTGCCCGGAGGCAGCCCGGCCAGCGCTTCGCGCAATGGGAGGATCGAATGCACGTCGGGGGGCGCCGCGCGGCCGGCCAGCTGGGCTGACTCTCGTGCGATCGCTCGCCAGCGTTCGAGGCGATGGATGACCCGCGAGGGATCGGGGCGCGAGACGGACCGGTGGGTGAGCACCGGGCGTATGGTCGCCGCACCTGCCTCGGTCAGCGATTCCACGGTCGCGTCCATCGCCTGCGCCGGCACCGACTGGAGGACGTGCACCGCGAGCCGGGGTTCGCCGTCCACAACCCGGCTCCACAGGATCGATCCGCTGACGCGCGACGGCGTCACCTCGTCGAGGTGCAAGCCGTGCTCAACCCTGCCGTCCTCGACGATCACGATGGTCTCGCCGACCTGCGCGCGAAGTGCACGCGAGAGATGGTTTGCGTCGGCGCCGGTCAGCGTGGCGCGACCGCCGGCAACCTGGTCGGGTTCGACGAAGAATCGGGGCACGGCAGCCTGCATGGTGCGGCACCCGCCGCCCGCTATGGTGGTCGCGTGGGTCCCGTACACGTCGCCGCACGAACAGCGGACGGCATCGCGCTGTCGGTGGTCGTCGACGGCGATGGTGAGCCGCTGCTGCTCATCCCGGGGCTCGGCGCGGGCCGGTCGGCGTTCATCCCGATCCTCCCCGACCTGGTCATGGCGCACCGCGTGATCACCTTCGACCCACGCGGCATCGGCGAGTCGGACGGGGTGGGGAACACGACGTTGACGGCGATGGCGATCGATGTGGTGGCCGTGCTCGACGCCGTCGACGTTGCGGCTGCGGCGGTGCTCGGCGCTTCGATGGGCGGCCTGGTCGCGCAGCATCTGGTCGTCGATCATCCGGCGCGCGTCGCCGATCTCATCCTGGCGGCAACGTCGCCCGGCGGCGACGCCTGCGTTGACCCGAGGCCCGAGGACCAGGCGGCACTGCTGGGGAAGGGTGCCAGGACGCCGGAGGAGGCGTACCGGATGGCCTGCACCGTCCTGTACGCAGCGCAGTTTCAGCGTGCCCGCCCCGAGTTCATCGAGGCGCAGGTGCGCGAGCGGGCACTGCACCCGGTGCGGCCGCGCGTGTTCTCCGCCCAGTTCAACGCGATGTGGCAGCCCGATGACTCATTCGAGCGGCTGGTGTCGGTGACCGTCCCCACGCTCGTCATGCACGGCACCGACGACGTGGTCGTGCCGTTCGAGAACGCGCGCATCCTCGCGCGCCAGATTCCCGAGGCACAGCTTCGCCCATTCGAGGGCTGCGGCCACCTCTTCTTTCACGAGCGGCCGGCCGAGACCGCTCGCGTCGTCACCGAGCACCTGCGCCGCGACCGATCGGGCGCCGCTCAGACCTCGTCGGAGGCGGAGACGTCGTCGTCGTCGACGCCGAGGGAATCGTCCGCCACCGGCTCCTGATGCCCGTTTCCGTTGGTGTGCTCGGCGACCGCCGCACGCACCGGGACCAGCTGGGCGGGAGCGGTAGCGGTGGCCGTGGTCTCGCGAATGACCGTCACCTTGATGACCCCGGGATACTGCATCTCGGACTCGATCTCGCGTGCGATCTCGCTGCTGAGCGGCGGCATGTCGGTGTCCTTGACCTGTGACGCCTTGACGAAGACTCGGAGCTCGCGCCCGGCCTGAAGCGGAAAGGCGCGGTCGACCCCGCCGTGGCGCTGCGCGATCGTCTGCAGCTGCTCGAGGCGGAGCAGGTAGGTGGCCAGCGTGTCCCGGCGCGCGCCGGGACGTGAGGCCGAGATCGCGTCGGCGCAGATCGTCAGCATCGCCAGGTCCGTGGACGGCTCCTCGTCGAAGTGGTGAGCCTTGACCGCATGGACGATGCCGGGATCGACGCCCAGGACCCGAAGCAGCTCGCCGCCGATGATGGCGTGCACCCCTTCGACGTCGTGGTCGACGGCCTTGCCGATGTCGTGGAGCATGCCGGCCTCGCGGGCGAGGTCCTGGGGGAGCCCCATCTCGGCGGCAAGGACGCCGCAGAGATGCCCGGTCTCCTCGCAGTGGAGGAGCGCGTTCTGCCCGTACGAGAAGCGGTGGTGCAGCGTGCCGACCAGCTCGGCGAGCTCGGGACGGCCCTCGATCTGCATCTGCCAGAGCGCGCGCTCGCCGATCTCGACCACGCGGCGCTGGGTGGTGCGTCGTGCCCGCTGGATCACCGGGGGCACCTCGGTTGCCTGGATGCGGCGGTCGACGACCTCGAGAGCGGCTTGGCGCGCGATCTCGCGCCCGATCGGATCCACGGTCCGGAGCGTCGCCTGCTGCTTCTCGGTGTCGATGCCGAGCTCCGCACCGGTCTGCTCCGCGATCACCGTCAGCGCCGAGAGCACGCGCTCCCGGGCATGGTCGTCGAGTCCCTCGAGCGAGAGTGGCGACATCCGCGGCGCACTGTCCACATTGGACGCGTCCTGGCGCTCGACGGCCTGAACGATCAGGTCGTTGGCGCTCGTCTCGACGCGATCACCGATGATCTCCGCCACGGTCGCCTCAACCAGCGCCGCACGCTCGGCGACGAGCTCGGACTGGACACGCTCCAGCACCAGCGCGGCGGCCGCCTCGCGGTCAAGTGCCGCCTTGGCACGGAGGGTCTCCTCGATCTGGGCGCCCTGCTCGGCAACCCGGGCGCGCCGTTCCTCGATCTCGTCCCGGCGCTTGCGATATGCGAATCGCCGGTCGTCGAAGACCTCGCGACGCTCGCGGAGGTGCTTGTGGCGCTCGGCGATGACCGTCTCGCGACCCTCGACCGCGGCGAGGCGTTCCTTGACCTCCTCCATCGCCGCCTCGTGCGAGTGCAATGCGGAGGTACGCGCCTCGGCGACCAGTGCCCCCGCGTACTGGCTGGCATCGGCAAGGCTCTGGCTGACCAGGGGCGCCGGCGAGGTGTCCTGGCTCCCGCGCCGTGCGTTCACGAGCGCGCCGATTCCGACGGCGGCCAGAACCACGGCTACGACGATCAGGACGGCTGCGATGATCATGAGTGGAGAGGTGTCAGGGGACGGTCAGGCGCTGACCGCCAGGTCGAATGGGTCACTTACCTCGGCGATGAGCCGCTGGGCGAAGAGGTTGGCAGCGGGCGGCAGGGTGCGTCGCCGATCCCAGCAGAGGGCCATGGTACGCGCGATCGGTGGATCGCGAAGCGGGATCACCGCCACCCTGGTGCTCGGCACGGGAAGCGGCATCGGCATGAGCGTCGTCCCCAGCCCGGCCTCGACCAGGCCCTGGACGATCGTGAAGTCGTCGCCCTCGTAGGCGACGTGGGTGGTCAGCCCCTGGGCCGCGAAAGCAGCGTCGATGACCCGCCGGAGCCCGCTCCGGGATCGGGGAAGGATCAGCGGCTCGCCGGCCACGTCCTCGAGCGTGCACGAGCTGCGGCCGACCAGACGGTGGTTGACCGGGACCACCACGGCGACGCGCTCGCGGAAGAGGGGATGGATCTCGAGATCGACCACCCCGGTCGGCGGTGGGCCGAGGATGCCGAGATCGTAGTCACCGCCCAGGACGCCGCTCATGACCTCGGCCGTGGTGCCCTCCTCGAGGGTGAAGCGGACCGCCGGGTAGCTCTCGAGGAAGCGGGCGAGGCGCTCCGGAAGCCAGCGAGCCCCGACCGTGTGCAGGAAGGCGACGCAGACCCGGCCGCTCTCGGCGGCAACGGCTCCTTCGGCCTCGGCGATGGCGTCGCGAAGGTCGTCGAGGATGCGTTCGGCCCGCCCCACCAGCCGCCGGCCGGCCTGGGTGAGGCGGATGTTCCGGCCGATCCGCTCGAAGAGCAGGACCCCAACTTCCTGCTCCAGCCGGGCCACCTTCCGGGAGACGGTTGATTGATCAGCTTGCAGCGCTTCGGCCGCCCGGCTGAGATGTTCGACTTTGGCAACCTCGACAAAAGTGCGTAGAAGATCGGCATTGATGCGGTCCATGCATCAATCTCACCCTAAATGTGCTGTTGATGTCAATGACCCCAGCGGGTACGCTAGACAGCGTGATAAGAGAACCCGAGGTACTGGAGCGTAGTCAGGTAGTCGACCCGGGCCTTCTCATCGAGAGCGCCACTGAAGAAGTGCACGCCGCGCGTCGCAGGCACCGCCGCGAAGTCGTCGAGCGGACCCGCCTGCGCCGGCTCGTCGAGCGGGTCGACAGCGCTATCGAGCTTTGTGAGGAAACGCACCTCCAGGGCATCAAAGAGGTCCCGCCGGACGTTGCGGAGCGGGCACAGAAGGTGTTCATCTTCGCTCGTGGCGCGGTCCGCAAGACGGGCGACGTCGATGCACTCTCCACGGTGGAGACCGCCCTCGCCCGCCGCCAGGTCAAGATCACCGAGGTCATGGACATACTCTGGACGATCCAGGAGGTCGTGTTCGACCTGATGCTTCCGTGGCGCACCCAGCTCCCCGAGGACGTCGAGCCGGAAGGCGATGAAGCGTCGTTGGTTGGCTTCTGGAGAGAGTTCCGCCTCCATCCGTAAGGCGACGGCGGCGCTGGGCCGGCCCGATACGGCGTCGACTTGCGCTCCTTCGCACCTTCGGCGACGGCGGCGCTGGGGCGGCCTCATAGCGCGTCGGCTTGCGCTCCTCGTTCGGTCACGCACTTTAAGTGCGCTCCCTCTCTGCGGTGCTCGCCTCCTTCTCTGAGTCTCGCCCCAGCGTCGCCTCGCGTTGTGACTCGATTCTTACTCGACGCGTATCCAACAGCACTAATTGCACAATTCGCTGATGACTTCGCGCGTTGCTGTGGATCGGATGGTGGTCACGGGCCACCGCATCGATGTGCCGCTGGATTGGAATGAGCCGTCGGGGCCGACGATCAGCGTGCACGCTCGCGAGGTTGTCGCGGCTGAACACGCGGAGGACGCGAAGCGTCCGGCGATCGTGTGGTTTCAGGGTGGTCCCGGTCACGAGGTGTTGTTTCCCGAACAGCGTGGGAGCTGGCTCGCGCAGCTGTTGACGCGCTATCGGGTGCTGTTGCTCGACCAGCGTGGCACGGGGTTGAGCACACCGGTCGAGGCACGGTCGCTGCCGTTCTCCGACCCGGCTGCGCTGGGTGAGTACCTGTGCAACTTCCGTCAGGACTCGATCGTGCGCGATGCCGATCGCCTGCGCGCCACGCTGTATGGAGAGGACGCCGACTGGTACGTCTTCGGACAGAGCTTCGGCGGCTTCTGCTCGCTCACGTATCTGTCGTACCTGCCCGAGCATCTGCGTGGCGTGATCATCACCGGGGGGTTCGCACCCGTCCTGCATGAGACCGAGGAGATCTGCACAAGGCTTTTCAACCATGTGGCCACGCGTAATGCGGAGTTCTACGCGCGGTTTCCCGGTGACGCCGAGCGCGTGCGCCGCATCGTCGATCATCTCGAAACCACCACTGACGTCGACGGCCGCGGACAGCGACTCAGTGCACGCCGGTTCCTCATGCTCGGTGGCTATCTCGGCCATCAGCATGGCGCTGCGGAGCTGCACGGAATCATCGAGCGGGCGGACAACGACCTCGAGCAGCTGCACGTGCTGAGCGGGCGGATCCATGAAGAGATCGCGGGGGTGATGTCGCCTGCGAATCCCATCTACACGGTGCTGCACGAGGCGGCATACTCCAATGGTCCTGCAACGCGATGGGCTGCGCAGCGCGCGCGGCTCGCCGATCCGCGTTTCGCGCTCGATGCGCAACCGGCGCCGTATTTCACCGGAGAGGCGGTGTTCCCGTGGATGCTGGAGGAGCTGGGTGCGCTCCAGCAGCTTCGAGAGGTCGCCGACGTGCTGGCGAACCACGAGGGCTGGGCACCGCTGTATGACATTCCGCGGTTGCGTGCGAACACCGTTCCGGTTGTCGGCACCGTGTACTGGGACGACGAGTACGTCGAGCGCACCATGGCGCTGGAAACCGTGTCGCTGCTCGGCACCTGCAAACCGTGGATCACCAACGAGTATGAGCACGGTGGGTATCGCGTCGACCCCGCACGGGTGGCCGATCGCTTGTTCTCGTTGCTGGACGATCTCACCGCACGCAGCTAGGAAGCGAGCACATTCGAGCCTGAGTCCCTCGCGGGATCGCCGGATCTTGTCGCCTGAGCGTCTGCGTCCGTAACCGTACGGTCGCAAGCGAAGGTGCTATTGCGCCCACGGTGGCAGTGAATTGAAAGATCTCACGAACTCTCCATGCCGTCGATCCATGCCAACACGCCGGTCGCTGATCTCCTGCGCCGGCTCCGACCCAGAGTCTCGGCGCATCGCCGCATGAGGCGTCGCAGACGCACAATCGCCGCGCTGCCCGTTGCGATCGGCGTTGTCATCGGCTCCATCGGAGCGATCATCGCGCCGCTGTCGCATGCCGCTGCCGCCGGACCGCAAGCACTGATCTTCGGTCCCACGGTCACCGGAGCGCCTTCGCTGGAGCAGCAGGACCTCGAAGGACAGGGTTGGACCGTCACCGTCGCCGACGCGGCGACGTGGGATGCCATGTCCGCAGCGCAGTTCTCTGCCTATCAACTCCTGGTGTTCGGTGATCCCACGTGCAGCACGGATCCCACTCTCCTGGATCCGGCGGTGTCCAACGAGACCACCTGGGCGCCGGCGGTGAACGGCAACGTCATCGTCATCGGTACCGACCCTGTGGATCACTATGCCAACGGGTTTGGTGTGCCTGGGGCGGGCGTTCTTGTCAGTCATGCACTCGCCTATGCGGGTGCTCAGCCGGGCAGGACAGGCATCTATGTCGACATGAGCTGTTATTACTGGCTCACGGGCGGGATGCAGTCGTCGCCTCTCCTCAACGGCATCGAAGCCGGGTTCAGCCTCTATGGTGAACACTCGTGTTCCGCGACGATTCACGTCGCTGCATCTGCGCAACAGCTCATCGGCATCACCGACGCCGACCTGTCGAACTGGGGTTGTTCGGTGCACGAGTACTTCGGTACCTGGCCGTCCGACTTCGTCCCATACGCCATCGACACCGCGGCGTCGCAGTCCGTCGCCAGTGGTATCTGTCCGAATCCGCCGTATCAACCGCCGGATGGCACCGCGGGCGGCTGCCCTTACATCATTGGACGTGGGGGTGGACTCTCCGCGGGGAGCGTTGGTCTCACCGGGCCGTCAACGCCTGGATTGATCAACACAAACCAGACCCTTACGGCATCGGTTCAGAGCGCCGGGTCTCCGGTCAACGGCGCTGTCGTGACCCTCAACGACGTCAGCGGTCCGAACGCCGGCGCATCCGCCGTCGTGACCACTGACGCAACGGGCGCAGCGACCCATGGATACAGCAGCGCGACCAACGGGACCGACCAATGGACGGCGAGCTACACACCGCCCGGATTTGCCCGTGAGACCAGCGCGCAGGCACCGGTGGTGTGGCTGCTCCCGACGTCCTTCACGGCGAGCGCCACTCCGGCGAGCGTCGCCTACGGGTCGACCTCGGTCCTCGC
Source organism: Candidatus Dormiibacterota bacterium (assembly GCA_003131685.1). Lineage (GTDB taxonomy): Bacteria > Chloroflexota > Dormibacteria > Aeolococcales > Aeolococcaceae > Palsa-851. Next base: position 16,312 of record PKWB01000125.1, on the reverse strand, counting down.
GGAGAGTGGCCTGCCAGGCGTCTCGACAGGCACTGTGACGTTCACCTCGGGCGCCACCACCCTGTGCACCCTGACGCGTCCGGCCACGACCTGTTCCACCTTGACATCGCTCGCCGGTGCCACCTACCCGATCACGGCCACGTACTCCGGTGACGCGACCTACGCGTCGTCGACGGCGACGTCCGCGCTCACCGTCACGCCCGCTGCGGCACCGTTCACCGCGAGTGCGACGCCCGGCACCGTGCCGTTCGGATCCACCTCGACGCTCGCAGAAGCCGGTCTGGCGGGGAATGCCACCGGCACCGTCACGTTCGCTTCGGGTGGCAGTACCCTCTGTACCGCGACGTTGGCCGCAACGACTTGCACCTCGCCGACGTCGCTGACCGTCGGTGTCCACGCAATCACCGCGACCTACTCGGGCGATGGCAACTACCTCGGTTCCACAGCCGCGACATCGCTCACCGTGACGCAGGCGACGCCTTCGTTCACCGCGAGCGCGACGCCCTCTACGGTCGCCTTTGGCACCGCCTCGACGCTCGCCGAGACTGGACTGTCCGTCAGCGCCACCGGGACGATCACGTTCACCTCAGGGGCACGCACCCTCTGCACGGCGACGCTCCCGACCGCGAGCTGCGGGACGTTGACCACGCTCGCCGTGGCGACGTATCCGATCACCGCGACGTACTCGGGCGATAGCAACTTCGTCGGCGCGACAGCGACGACGACGCTCACCGTCACGAAAGCCGGTACCTCGTTCGAGGCGGCGGCCGCTCCCGTGAGCGTGCCCTACGGAACGGCCTCCACGCTCTCCGCGACCGGCCTCCACGCCGGCGCGACCGGCACCGTGACCTTCAGCTCGGGCGCGACTCTCTGCACCGCCACCCTGCCGGCCACGACCTGCAGCACGGCACTGACGCTTGCGGCCGGAAGCTACCCAATAACCGCAACCTATTCAGGCGACGGCCGCTATGCCGGTTCAACCGCGACCACGGCACTCACTGTCACGGTTGCGACGACGTCGTTCACGGTGAGCGCCACGCCCGCGAGCGTGCCATTCGGCATCAATCCGACGCTGGCTGAGAGCGGGCTCGCCGGTGCGACCGGGACCGTTGTGTTCACGTCGGGTGTGACGACACTCTGCACGGCGACCCTCCCTGCCGCCAGCTGCAAGCCCACCACCTTCTTCGGTGTTGGGACCTATCCGGTGACCGCGACCTACTCGGGCGACAGCAACCACACGGGTGCGACGGCCACGACCTCGTACACGGTGACACCGGCAGCCACCACAACAAGCGTCACGTCGTCGCTCAACCCGGCAGCGCCCAACCAGGCGGTTGTCTACACGGCAGCGGTCGTCTCGAACCCGGGTGCCGGGACCGTGACCTTCACCGATGACGGGCTCCCGATCGCCGGGTGCAGTGCCGTCGCGCTCGACGCGCTGACCGGCACAGCGACCTGTCGGACGACCTATCCGCGATCGGGAACGCACCTGATCGCCGCGACATTCAACGGCACGCCCAATGAGTCGCCGAGCACCTCGCCGGTGGTGGGCGTTCGTGCGCTCGTTGAGGCGGTCCTGGCGGCGATCGTCGTCCCCGTCACCGGTGGTGTCAGCGGCATGATTGCGAGCGGATCGCTCGGATTGCTGGGGCTCCTGCTCGTGCTCTCAGCCGGCCACCGGAGGCGTCGCCGCCAGGAGTAGCCTGACGTCGGAAAGTGCTGTGAATTGAAACGCAGGATACGGATCCTCTCCGGTCCCTGCGCGAGTCTGATGCTCGGCAGTTGCGGCGTGGCGGCCGTCGCCGTCCATCCCGCTCAACACGCAACCGCGTTTCCCGATGTGAACCTTTCAAGTCGCCCCTGCGCGACCCAGACCATCACCCTGCTCACCCAGTCGCAGATGCCCGCGAACCTCACCCCGCAGGGACCACCCGAAAGCGAGCTTGGAGCGCAGGCACTGCTCGGCGACGCGACCGACGGATCGGTCGGCAATGCATTTGAGTCATTTCAGTCCATCGGGATGCCGTACCCGATCCCTCGTCCCCAGATCGTCCAGGTCGCTGATGGGATCGTTGACTACGGCACCGTGGCCACTGCGGAGCGATGGATGGGCGGACAGGAGGCATCGAATCGACCGAACAACGAGCCGATGTATGGCAACGGCGTCGAGAGGGTTGTTGCGACGCCGGCACTCGGTGACGAGACCTTCATATACCAGATAGACGATGGCGCGCCGTACAAGGCGGCTCCGTACAACGGCCCGTATGTCGGCCGCGTGTACACGTCGATTCAGGTACGCGAGGGTGACCTGATCTTCGACGTCAGCATCATCTCGGTCCCTGACACCGGCATGGCATCGCTTGCGGTATCCGTCGTCCGGGCACTGATGGCCAGGGAGCACTCGGTCTGCGGCTGACTTGCCGGCAGCGCGACGATCAGTCTCCGCTGTTGGCGGCCGCGCGTCCCTCGTCGCACACGGTGCGGAAGTCGCACCGCTGGCACTGCCAGCGTGACGGCTTCGGTGGAAACGACCCGGTGCTCGACGCCAGCGCCAGCTCACGCGCCGTGGCCGAAAGGTGGCCGTGTGCCTTGCGCAGGAATGCCTTGTCCGCCACGACACGCGTGACCGCGCCCTGCAGGTAGTGGAACTCGACCGCGACTGCATCGGCCTGCTCGCGCTGCGCGAGTCCCACGGCATAGGCGCGCAGCTGCAGGTCCGACCGCAGTGCGGGCTCCTCCTTGGGACGTCCTGTCTTGTAGTCGACGACCGTCGGAATCCCGTCGAGCCTGCTGTCGACACGGTCGAAACGGCCGGCGGCGTCGGCGTGGTCGAGGCTGATCGTCACCGGCTCCTCAACCTGGTCGATGGTGGTATCGATCCAGCCGGGTGACTCGAGGTAGCGGCGCAGTTGCTCCTCGCCGTGCGCGCGAAGCTCCGCATGCCGTCCCTTTGGCCCGCGCGACTGTTCCCATGCCACGTGCCACATCGACGCGACGGTTTCGGCGACGACGTCCTCGCCGGCCATGCGCCGTGTTGCCGCCGACCGCAGCACCTCGTGGATCATGGTGCCGTACCAGCTCCGCGCATCCGGTCGGACGGGAAGATGCCACCGCCTCAGGTAGTTGTAGCGGCGCGGGCAACTCCGGAAGACGCCCAGGTCCGAGACGGCGATGGCGAGACGCTGGAGCACCGGGGATCCGGTCGGGCGCGCAGCCCGCACCGCGACGGTGCTGTCTGCCGGCATCTCCTTCGAGAGCACGGAGCCGCCGCGGAGCGACATCGCCATGGTGAGAAACGCCGTGCACGACTCCTCGCTCGACGGCTGCGGGTAGGCGCGTGCCCAGGTGTAGACGAGCCGGTCGCGGGCACGAGTCGAGGCAACGTAGAAGAGCCGGCGCTCCTCGTCGACGGCGACGTCGCCCGGGGGCGGTGGTTCCGGCACGAGGTCGTCCGGGAGCTGCAGATCGGAGGACGAGGTCGTCCGTCCCTGCCATCGACGCTCCGTGCATCGCGATAGAAAGACGACCGGCCACTCGAGCCCTTTCGAGCCGTGTGCCGTGAGCAGGACGACACCGTCCTCGATCGCCTCGATGCTCGGCAGCTCGCCTCCCTCGCGGCTGTCGCGGAGCACGCCGAGGTAGCGAAGCGCGGTGCTGACGCGGCGGTCGTCACTCCAGTCGGCAAAGGTTTCGAGCAGCTCACCGAGCTTGTTGAGATTCGCGCCCATCTGCAGCCGCGCGACACCGGACTGCTCATCGACGATGCCGAGAAATCCGCTGGCCTCGAGCGCCAGCTGGAAGAGGTCGCGCACGTCCTCGCGCAGCGATGCTGCGTGGAGCTCGTGAATGTCCTCGACACAGCGCCGCGCGGCCGCCAGGTCGACATCGTCGAGATCCTCAACGGCCGCATCGGTGATCAGGGTCACCAGCGGCACATCGTGCTGGTGCGCCGCTCGGATGAGCGCAACGCGTCCCAGGGTGGTGACGCCCCAACCGGGGAGGGTGAGGCAGCGCAGCACCGCCTGCGAGTCGTCGGGATCCTCGATGGCGGCGAGCAGCGCCAGCGCATCCTTGATCTCTCGCTCCTGGAAGAAGCCGCGGCCGCCCGCCACCTGGTAGGGCACGCCGCACTGCCGAAGCGCGCGCATCGCGGGCTGCATGTCGATGTGCTGGCGGAAGAGCCAGGCGATATCCGCGGGTCGCGTCCCGGCGGCGATGAGGCGAGCGCATTCGCGCGCCACCGCCATTGCCTCGCTGCGCTCCTCGGGAGCCCGCCACACCTCGACGGCCGCTCCCGGTCCGCGGTCGGCGATCAGCTGCTTCTCGATCCGCGTCGCGGGACTGGCGACCGCTATCACCACCCGGGATGCGGCGACGATCTGATCAGTGCTCCGGTAGTTGTGGGTGAGCACGAGCTGGCGATGCTCCGGGTACTCGCGCGTGAATCGATCGAGATTCGCGCGGCTGGCGCCCCGGAACTTGTAGATCGACTGGTCATCGTCAGCGACCACGAAGAGGTTGCGGTGGCCGGCGACCAGCGTCTCGACGAGCTTGGCCTGCGCGTAGTTGGTGTCCTGGTACTCGTCGACCATCACGTGGCTGATGCGATCCGCAATCGCGCTGCGCACCGCCGGCTGTTCGCGGATCAGGCGCTCCGCGTAGAGGATGCAGTCGTCGAAGTCGAACACTCCCGCGCGGCGGTATCGCTCGTCGAGGCGCGCGTAGACACGGGCCACGTCCTGATGGCGTTCGAGGACGATGCGCTCGGCCGGGTCGTCGCAGCGCTCGAGGCGGGTCACCGCCCAGGCCGCATACGCGTCAGGCGTCACCAGCTCCTGCTTGGCTGTGCCGATCACCTCGAGGAGCGGGTCCATGAGGTCGTGCGGCCGCAGCGGGTTCCACAGCAACGGAGGACGGAGCTCATCGAGCACCGCCTCGACGTGGAGCCAGCGCTCTGCCGCATCGGCGATTCGGAGCACCGGAGAGATGCCGAGGAGCCACCCCCACTCGCGCACCACGCGGAGACCGAAGGAGTGGTAGTTGGTGAGCGGCGCATCGTCGCCGAACGATCCGTGCGCTCGCTCGACGCGGGCTCGCATCTCGTCCGCCGCCTTGCGCGTGTAGGTGAGCACGAGTTGCCTGCCCGGTCCGACGCCGGCGGCCGAAAGCCGGTGGAACCGCTCCACGATGATCCGCGTCTTCCCGCTGCCCGGCCCGGCGATCACCAGACAGGGGCCGTCACCGTGCTCGACGGCGATGCGCTGCTCGTCGTCGAGCGCGGCCGCGAGCGGGGTCTCCGGGAAGGCGAGGGTGGTCATCGCACTCGATTCTGGGCTGACACGGCGACAGCTGGCTGTCGTGCTCGGCGGACAATTCCGGAATGGAGATCACGCCCGGCCTCGCCGATGCCCTGCCGTGGCTGCGCTACGCGCGGCGCATCCTGGTCTTCTCGGGCGCCGGGATATCGACCGAGTCCGGCATCCCCGACTTTCGCGGGCCGAACGGCGTCTGGAAAACCACCGACCCGCAGCGCTACACGATCCAGAACTACGTCCGCGACCGATCGGTGCGGGTCGAGCGCTGGCAAGCCCGCCTGGAAGGCCGATTCTCGAACGCGGAGCCGAACGCCGCGCACCTGGCGGTCACGAGGCTCCAGCGGGCCGGGCTCGCGCCGGTCGTGGTGACCCAGAACATCGACGGCCTCCATCAGAAGGCCGGCAGCGTGAATGTCATCGAGCTGCACGGGACCTCCGCCGAGGCTGTTTGCCTCGACTGCGACCGGCGAATGCCCATCGACGTCGTCCTCGATCGGGTGCGGGAAGGGGATGAGGATCCCCACTGCGAGCTCTGCGGCGGCCTGCTCAAGACCGCCACCATCAGCTTCGGCCAGCCGCTCGTGAAGGCGGACATGGATCGAGCCCTCGAGGAGGCGCGGCTGTGCGATGTGTGTCTCGCGGTCGGGTCGACACTCTCGGTGTGGCCGGCGGCGAGCGTCCCGGTGGAGGCCGTCCGGCATGGCGGGAGGCTGGTCATCATCAATGAAGGAATCACCGACCTGGACGGCATGGCGAGCCTTCTCCTCTCGGGCCGCGCGGGCACGGTCATGGCCGAACTGGTGGCCGCGCTGCTTGGTGTCGGGGACTCAAGGTAGAATTCGAAGTCCGCGCCGGTGAGGTGCGGGTCCAGCCGAAAGGCAGAAAGGAGGTGATTCCGACCGTGTCGGAAGTGAAGGTCCGCGAAGGCGAGACCTTTGAGAGCGCGCTACGACGGTTCAACAAGAAGATCAAGCAGAACGGCATCCTCTCCGAGGTTCGCAGACGCGAGCACTACGAGAAGCCGTCCGTGCGCCGCAAGCGAAAGCTGCTTGCAGCGCGAAAGCGTCGCGTCAAGAACACCTGACGCATCTGCGCCCATGCGGGTGAACGTCATCCGCGATTCGTGCCTCAGCCCGCGGCAGCGTCGTGTTGTCGCGGAGGCACGTCTCGGGTCCTTGCTGCGCGACTGCGGTGACCGCCTCGACGTACCACCCCGGGCGAGCCTGTCCGTTCGCCTGACCGGCGACGCGGAGCTGCAGCAGCTCAACGCGCGCTTTCTCGGCATCGACGCTCCCACCGACGTGCTCGCGTTCCCGGCTGATGAGCCCGCCCGCGTCGGGGACGTGGCGATCTCCGTGGAACGTGCGATGGGCCAGGCTGCTGACGGGGTGGCCGAGCTCCGCCTGCTCGCTGTGCACGGGTTGCTCCACTGCCTGGGCCACGACCATGCGATCCCGGACCAGGCGGCCACCATGACCGCCGCCACCCGTGCACTGCTCCCCGACGCCGACATCCCCGATCTTCAGACCGCCGATGCCGGGTCAGCGTGACCCAGCTGATCATCGGCCTCGGCAACCCGGGAGGCGAATACGCGCGGACCCGGCACAATGTCGGCTGGATGTGCCTTGAGGAGCTCGAGCGGCGCGGCAAGTTCGGCCGCGAGCGGCGCGAAGGATTGGCGCGCGTGCGCGAGGGAACCATTGAGGGCTATGACGTCCTCACCGCTCGCCCGCAGACCTTCATGAACCTCAGCGGCAAGGCCGCCGGGCAGCTCACCAGCAAGCACGGCACGCCTCCCGGGGACGTCATCGTCGTCCACGACGAGGCGGACTTTCCCCTGGGCCGCGTGAAGATCAAGCTCGGAGGCAGCGCTGCCGGCCATCGCGGCGTGCAGTCGCTCATCGACTCTTGGCGCACCGACGCGTTTCCCCGAATCCGCATCGGGATCGGCAGGGCCGGCGACAGCAATGACCTGATCGAGCACGTGCTCGACCCGTTCCTCCCCGAGGAGCGTCCCGCGGCGGAAGCTGCGATCGAGCGCGCCGCAACCATGGCGGTGGCGATCATGCGCGACGGAGTGGCAGCGGCCATGAACTTCTGGAACCGTGCCGGCACGGACTGATTCCCGCCGCACCTCGACCGCCGTGGCCACGGCCACGCTCCGGGAACGCCTCGACCGGCTGCCCGAGCTCGCCCAGCTCAGAGAGGCTCGTGGCGGGATCGTCGCGGGAGTTCCGTCGGGTGCGGTCAGCCTGCTCGCCTGGTGGCTGCGCGAGACGACGTCGCGGACGGTCCTCGTCGTCGCCGCCGAGTCCGAGCGCGTCTATTCGGACTCGCTCGTCTGGGACGGCGGTGCCGGCGCGGCGATCTTTCCCGCGGGCGACACCCCGCCGTTCGACAGGGTGCCGCCCTCGGAGGAGGTGACACGCGCGCGCCTGGCGACGCTCATGCGGCTGCACGCCGGCGCCGAGCCGCTCCTGGTCGTGGCCTCACCTCGCGGCCTCCTCCGGCCGACGCTGTCGCGCGGCGTCGTCGAGGCGGGGCTCACCGAGGTGAAGCGGGGCGCGCGTCTGCCCCGCGATGCGCTCATCGCGCGCCTGGTGGAGCTCGGCTACCGGCGCGAGAGCGCGGTCTCCGTCCCGGGCGACTTTGCGGTGCGCGGCGGGATCGTCGACGTGTTCGGCGTGGATCGCGCACGTCCGTGGCGCGCCGAGTGGTTCGGCGATGACATCGAGGACCTGCGCGCCTTCGACCCGGCAACCCAGGAGTCGATCGCGAAGCTCGAATCGGCGCAGGTCTGGCCGGCGCGCGAGCTCGACCTCAGCAGCGATTCGGTGGCCCGCGCGCTGGAGTCGGTCGGACGCCTCGACTCCACGGCGCTCCGCGACGACGTGCGTGAGCAGTGGGAGAGCGATTGTGAGCTGCTGGCGTCCGGCGTGTACGAGGAGGGGCTCGACCTCTTCTTCCCGTACCTTGGTGACGAGCCTCCGTCGACACTGCTCGACCACCTCGACAACCCGATCGTCCTGCTCGACGGTGGCCGTGAGCGGCTGATCGCCGCGGCCGAGCGCCACGCCGAGGAGATCGAGGGTCTGCGGCTTCAGGAGGAGGCTCGGGGTGAGCTGCCCCAGGGCGCATCGGCGGGCCTGGTCGACGTCGATACCCTGTTCAAGGCGCTGGATCGCTATTCGTCATTCGAGCTCGTGCGCGAGGCGCCCAACGGTGCCGTGCCCGCTGCGGACCTCGGGTGGCGCGGGGTGGACAGCTACGTCGGTCGCTTCGACGCCTTCGTTCGCGAGGCGCTCCACGAGCGTGACGAGCAGGGCAGCGTGCTGGTCGTGTCCCGGCAGCAGCATCGCGTCGAGGAGCTGGCGGCCGAGCATGGCGCCGACACTGTCGATGCGAGCGACTTCGCGGCTGCGACGACCGCACTTCCCCCGGGCGCGATCGTGGTCGCATCCGCCGACCTGACCCAGGGATTCGCGGTTGCCGACGGGTCGGTGCACGTGTACACCGACGCCGAGCTGTTCGGCGCCGTCAAGCGACGCCGCTCCGTGCTGGCGCGCGGCTCGCGCCGCGCCGTCTCAACATCGGCGCGCGGCTCGCGGCGTGCCGCCAGCGGCAACGCCGCGCGTGAGGCCTTCGTGCTCCAGTTCGCTCCGGGCGACCTCGTGGTGCATCGCGACCACGGCATCTCGCGTTTCGTCGAGATGCGTGCGGTCACCGACGACGGTGGCGCGGTGCACGAGTACATGCTCCTCGAGTACGCCGAGGGCGATCGACTCTTCGTTCCCACCCAGCATCTCGACCGCGTCGACCGCTACGTCGGCGGCGCCGAGTCGCACCCCAAGCTCTCACGGCTCGGCAGCGGTGAGTGGGAGCGGACGCGACGTCGAGTCAAGGAGCGTACCGAGGAGGTCGCGCGCGAGCTGCTCGGCCTCTACTCGCGACGCGAACAGGCGCAGGGCCATGCCTACGCGCCCGACGGCGCCTGGCAGCAGGAGCTGGAAGGCTCATTCCCGTACCAGGAAACGCCCGACCAGGTGCTCGTGCTCGAGGAGATCAAGCGCGACATGGAGGCGTCGCGACCCATGGACCGCGTGGTCTGCGGCGACGTCGGATTCGGCAAGACCGAGCTCGCGATTCGCGCGGCGTTCAAGGCTGCGATCGAAGGCCGCCAGGTCGCGATGCTCGTGCCCACCACCGTGCTCTGCCAGCAGCACTTCATCACCTTCACGGAGCGGCTTGCCGCATTCCCGATCACGGTGCGACAGCTGTCCAGATTCGTCAGCGACGACGAGATCGCGCGCACGCTTGCGGGGCTGCGCAGCGGCGCCGTCGACATCGTGGTGGGCACGCACCGGCTGCTCCAGAAGGACGTCGAGTTCAAGAATCTCGGACTCGTGGTGATCGATGAGGAGCAGCGATTCGGCGTGCTCCAGAAGGAGCGGTTCAAGGAGCTCCGCGTTGCGGTGGATGTGCTGTCGCTTTCGGCGACGCCGATTCCCCGCACGCTGCACATGTCGCTCGCCGGAATCCGCGATCTGTCGGTCATCCAGACGCCGCCTGAGGAACGTCAGCCGATCAAGACGTATGTGACCGCGCGCGAGGACTCGCTGATCCGCGAGGTGATCACTCGCGAGCTTGCGCGTGGCGGCCAGTGCTTCTTCCTGCACAACCGGGTTGCGGGCATCGAGGCGGTGGCGGATCGGCTTCGCGCGCTGGTGCCGGAAGCGCGCATCGAGGTCGCGCACGGGCAGATGCCCGAGGGCATGCTTGCGTCGGTGATGCGCCGCTTCGGCGACGGCGAGATCGATGTGCTCCTGTGCACGACCATCATCGAGTCCGGGCTCGATATCCCCAACGCGAATACCATCGTCATCGATGACGCACACCGGTTGGGACTCGCGCAGCTCTATCAGCTGCGCGGCCGTGTCGGACGCGCGGGGCAGCGCGCCTACGCCTACATGATGTATCCGCCCGCACGGTCGCTCACCGAGAAGGCCGACAAGCGGCTCGACGTGATCGGCGACCTGCAGGATCTCGGCGCGGGGTTCAAGCTGGCCATGCGCGACCTGGAGATCCGCGGTGCGGGCAACCTGCTCGGTGAGGAGCAGCACGGCGAGATCGCAGCCGTCGGGCTCGAGCTGTACAACCATCTGCTCGCCGACGCGGTCACGTCCCTGCAGGGCAAGCCGTTGGTGGAATCGCCGGCACAGGTGACCGTGACGCTCCCGGTTGCTGCATTCCTTCCCGCCGAGTACGTGTCCGACGAACGCCTCCGGCTCCGCTGTTACCAGGAGCTCGCCGCGTGCGTCAGCGAGCAGGAGCTGGATCAGCGCGCACGCGGGCTCGTCGACCGGTTCGGCCCCATGCCCGCGCCGACCTCGGCACTGATCGACTCGCTGCGAGTCCGTCTGCTCGCCGCCGCCGCAGGCGCGCTCGGCGTCGAGACCGAGCGCGGCCGCGGTGTCGTCATCCGTCTGACCCTCGACCACGGGCTCGACCTGCAGAGCGTTGCCGCGCAGTTCCGTGGGATCACCGCCACGCCGTCGCAACTGCATCTGGGCGATGCGTGGCAGACGACTCTCACGCCGGTGCTCCGGGAGCTGGGCCGGCTGGTGCGCGCGCAGAGTCGCGTCCCGGTTGGAGCGCAGAACGCCCATGCGTGACGAGGCCGTGCAGTCGTTACGCGCGCTCAACGAGGTGGTCGAGCGTCTGCGCGCACCGGGTGGATGCCCGTGGGACCGCGAGCAGACGCATCGCAGCCTTCGCCCGTACCTCCTCGAGGAGACGTACGAAGTCCTCGAGGCCATCGACAAGAACGAGCCGGCGACACTGCGCGAGGAACTCGGCGACCTGCTCCTCCAGGTGCTCATGCACAGCGCGATCGCGATGGAGGAGAAGGGTGGCTTCGACATCGGCGATGTCGCCGACGAGGTGCGCGCCAAGATGATCCACCGTCATCCGCATGTCTTCGGCGATGTCGCCGTCGACGGGCCCGCGAGCGTCGTCGTCAACTGGGAGAAGCTCAAGACCGCCGAGAAGCGGGAGCGTCTGTCACTGCTCGACGGCGTGCCCGCGGCGATGCCCGCGCTGGCGCACGCGCAGGGAGTACAGAAGCGTCCGGCGCGTGTCGGCTTCGACGAGACCCCGACCCTCCCGGTCGCACTCGACGCCGTTCGGGGCGCGCTCGAACGTGTGGATCACGTTGCCGGAGGCCTGGTCGAGGCGAAGCGCGGTGAGGACTGGGCCGCCGAGGCCGGAGATCCGGAGGCGGCGATTGGCGACCTGCTCTTCGCGGTGGTGGCACTGGCCCGACGGCTGCGGGTCAATCCCGAGGAGGCACTGCGGGGGCGAGCGATGGGCTTCGCGTCGAGGTTCCGTCAGCTCGAAGCTCGAGCTCGCGAGGACGGCGTCGACCTGCACGACCTCGAGGATTCGGACTGGCGGGAACGGTGGGTGGCGACGGAGCCCTGAATTAGGCCGGCGGCCTTGTCAAAACGGGCCCGGGGCCGCATCCTATCGCGGCACCCCCGGCGTCACATCGCTGCATTCGTCTCACCAGCGCCGGGAAGAAGGATCGTGCCATCCGTTCCACTCCACGTCCAAGCAACGACAGCCCGATCACGCTGCGCCGGATTGCGGTTGTGCTCATCGCGGGCGTCTGCGGCCTGGTTGCATTTGCCGTGTATGGACAGGTGGCCCAGACCCGTCATCTCGACACCCAGGTGAGCGCGCTCTCCGCGCAGAACGCGGCGCTGACCCAGCAGATCTCCGATCGCGAACGGGAGATTGCCGACGCTCAGACCGTCGCCTGGCTCGAGCAGCAGGCGCGCCAGCTCGGCTACATCTTCCCGGGCGAGCAGCTCTACGTCATCGTTCCTCCGGGGGGAGCCCATGCCTCCACCGGCGGTGTGTCGGTGCCGATCCCGACCTTCAGACCGCTGGCGTCGCCGACCGTCAAGCCGTCGCCGTCAGCGAAGCCGACCGGGTCGCCGAGCGCGAGCCCGAGTCACAGTCCGGCACCAACTCCGACGCCCACGCCGACCCCCCACTGACCGCCGGCCCGCGCCGAGGACGCGGTGCCACGTGCGGTATCCTCTGAGAGCGGCGTGGAGCAGTGGAAGCTCGTCGGGCTCATAACCCGAAGGTCGTCGGTTCGAATCCGACCGCCGCAACCACTCCCACTCTCGGACGCACCGGTGTGCGTTGCGATACGAGTCGAGGAGTACAAGCGTGGCGGCTCGGCGCCCTCGTGACCTGAGCGCCGACGCAACGCTTATCGGGCACTGCGAGCGGCAAGCGAAGGGGGAGCGGCCAAAGCCGCTCCCCCTAGAACTCTTACCGGTTGCTGCGCGGAGCTACGGAACCACGTAGTTGACCGACGTTCCCCAGTTCGCGTTTCCATCCCTGGTCCCGCCGCACGTTCCGATCGTCAGGGTGAACGCGGCCCCCGTGCAGTTCGGGTACTGGATGTACTCGTTGGCGAAGTAGATCCGCCCGCCGGAGCCCGGCAGGAAGATCCCCCAGCTGTAGTCACCCCAGCGGGGGCGGGTGGGGCCGGGGTAGCCCTGGTACTCGCTGAATCCGTCCTGCGGGGACTGGCCCATATCAGCGATGTTGATCGTTGAGTTAAGCAAGCCATTGGAGGTGCTGGTCATACGGCCGAACGCGGTGCTCGGGTAGAAGCCGCCATTGTCGGCGCCGGTCGGCCCGCCGTTGCCGTTCACCGTGAAGAACATGATCGCCTTGCCGTTACCACCGGTGCCTTCCGCCGCGATGGACGGCATTTCCAGGTCTTCGTGCTCCGCCGAGACGTACCCCTGATTGGTCAGGGTGAAGCTGCCCGTGCGGTCGAACGAGCTGGTGCCGAGCACCCAGTACACGACGGACTGATGGAACTCCGCGTTCGCTCCTTTGTACGTCTGGGCCAGCAAGGTGTTGGTGGCTCCCAAAAGCTGACCCTGTGCCTGCGAGACCTGCGTCATGAAGTCCCCGTTGGTCGCGATCCCGCCTTCCGGGCAGGACGCATCCGTGCTCAAACCAGCCGCTCCACACTCATCGCCCAGCGGTATCGGGCCAGCCTTCTGCGGGCTGGCGAGGTTCTCAGGCCCGTAATACCGGTCGACGCCGGTGAAGAGTTGGCCACTGAAGTGAATGGCGCCACACGCACTGCAGCCCGAGCTGTTGAGTGCGGAGAGCCCGGTCCAGGCCCACGCTGCGATCCGTTCGTCGCCGGAGGTCGGCAGCGGTACGAAGCCGTAGAAGTCCAGCGAGCCGAGCATGAACCCGGTGCCACCATTGCTGTTGTCGAACTGGCCGGCGTCGGCCGGCTGTGCCGGGATCACCGCGACCCAGCAGGTGATGCCGCCCTCGTGGAGCACCTTGTCGCGGGCGCAGGTTCCGTCCGGGGTGGCGATCAGGCCCATGTTCTCCCTGGCCACGGTGAACTGCGGGTTCGGATGTCCGTGGGAGAGCCAGACCGGCAGGCCCTGCTCGAGGGCGGACTTGTTGAAGGCGAACTCCTGCGCGCCGTTGAAGAAACCGCCGCCGAAGCCGGGCGCCGACCCGTTGAGCGGGAACTCGTCGTAGAACATCAGGAAGGCGTCCCGGGTCACCGAGATCTTCGCGAAGTCGTTGAGCAGGTACGGGGAGCCCGGCTCGGCCGGGTTGTAGTCGGCACTCGAGAAGTACACGTGGTAGCCGCCGAGCGGGTTGGAGTTGTCGGATACCGCGATGCCCTCGTAGCAGTCGTTGGCCACAGCAGAGAAGCACCCGGTGAACGCGCCCCCAGTCGCCTCGGGGCTCGCCGAGACGATCTCGGTGATGAACCAGTGCCCGCCCNNCCCGCCGTTGGCGGAGTCATAGAGGCAGGAGGGATCCCCGCCGCTGCTCCAATTCAGGCCGGTGAGCCCCATGATCGTGTCGAGCGAGATCGGCGAGGATGCGCGATGCAAGGCGGTGTTGAAGACCAGGATCTCGCCGATGTTGTTGGTCTCGACCACGCGTCCGTTGCCGGCGCACAGGCCTTGGTCGGGGGGCTCGACGTCCTTGAATTCGTTGGCAGTATGTGTCGCGCTATCGACCGCGTCCAGGCCTTTGACGCCGGTGGCGCCACCTGCTGATGTGCTGATGCGGTCGCAGCCTGGGCCGAGAGGAACGCAACTCACGGATGGCACCGGGAATGAGGCAACCTGGGTGAGTGCACGCTTGGCGGCCGCGGAGAGGTGCAGGGGATGGGCATTCGGCGACGCCATGGCGTGTGGGCGCGACGGGATCCCCGCTCCCGCCCCGGTGGCGGCGGGGGCCGCGGCGGTGGCTGTGGTGCTGACCGGGCCGCTCAGCAGCGAGCAACCCGTTGCGCACCCGGTGGCGGCCGGGCCGACGAATGTCGGCGAGAACTTTCCCAGGCTGGTTGTTTTGACGGTTGAGGTCGCACCCACTGTAGTTGCCGCCGCTCCCCCGAAGGCCGTAAGCAGCGCCACCAGAAGCGACAGCAACGACAGCACTGCAACCCGTCTGCGGATGATTATCCCTCGCATGATTTCCCCCTTGACCGAGCGCTGGGTGATGGCTCGCGCGGGTCAGTCTGATGACTCTGCAGTGGCAGTGTCAAATGTGGTCAGACACGTCATCCGTTCCGCCTGCTGGAGTCCTCCGTACGGATGCGAACCTCGACCAGGGACCCCGCGTCGACGGGTACGATGACCAATGTGGAGTTCGCACATCCGGGCGTCTCCGCGTCCTCCATCCCCCAGCTCATTGCTCGGCGGTTTAGCTCAGGTGGTAGAGCAGCCGGTTCATACCCGGTATGTCCCTGGTTCGAATCCAGGAACCGCCACCACTCCAGGAATGTCCGGCACGCTGGCGCCGCGTGAGCGCACCGCGGCGGTGGCGCGGGTGCGGCGTGCGGTTGCGACCGCGGTCGATCGCCGCGGCGTCATCGTCCCCGGGGAGCGCGTGCTCGTCGCGTGCAGTGGAGGACCGGACTCGACGGCACTGCTGGACGCGCTCGCCCGCCTCGCGCCGCCCCGGCGGTGGCGGCTCTCCGCGGTTCACGTCGACCACGGCCTGCGTCCCGAATCGGCGGCCGAGGCCGACCTCGTCGCGGGCCTGGCGGCGGATCGCGGGATCGCGTTCAGGGCGATCTCCGTGCAGGTTGCCCCGGGGGGATCGCTGCAGGATCACGCTCGCACCGCACGTCACGCGGCCCTGCGCGCCGAAGCGGCGAGGGTCGGCGCCGGTGCCATCGCCCTCGGCCATACGGCCGACGACCAGGCGGAGACGGTGCTCATGCGCGCCCTCGCCGGCGCCTCGCCGCGGGGACTCCCCGCGATGGCCGAGCGCGAGCGGGGGCTGGTGCGCCCTCTGCTCCGCGTCTGGCGAGAGGCGACCATCTCCTACTGCGCGGCGCTCGGCATCGAGCCGCTCGAGGATCCGAGCAACTCGGACCCGCGATTCCTTCGCAGCCGGGTTCGTCACGAGGTGATCCCCGCGCTCGAGGCGGTCTTCCCTGGAGCGCGGCGCCGGCTGGTCGTGCTCGCCGAGCGGCAGCGCCGGCTTCTGAGTTCCGGGGTTGAGATCGTAGACCCCTGGTAGACTGAATTCGTGCCCACGTCTCGCCGCAGCGTCACCTATATCGTCATCGCGCTCGCCGTGATCGNNCGTCATCGCGCTGGCTGTGATCGTGCTGGCAGCGGTCCTCTACAAGACCTTTCCGAGCACCAATGCCACGAGCCAGAGCGCGGGATACCTCGACAATGCCATTGCGAACTACAACACCGGCAAGACTCCCGCGATCGACTCGAGCCAACCCGCCGAGATCCAGAGCGACGGTCAGACGGTCACCTGGTACGCCGTTGGCAGCTCGACGCAATACACGACCGTGGTGTCGTCCGCAGACGCGATCTCCAAGGAGTTCCAGAGTGTCCACTTCTACAACTACAAGGTCGATACGGCCGGTGGGGGGAATTTCTTGCTGAGCGTCATCCTTC
>PKWB01000138.1:415-16373 GCA_003131685.1 Candidatus Dormiibacterota bacterium | reverse complement strand
GCGGGCGTGCTTGTACTCCTCGCCCTGCGACGTGAGCGGGGGCTGGCCGCAGCCCCCTCACTTTGAGGCCGAGGCGTTTTGGCCGGATCGGTCTTTTTGGCTGGGGGTGGGGGGGCGTGAAGGGGGTGCTCTCTTATGCAGTCTTCGGGGCGTTGGTCGAGGCGGAGGGTTCGGTAGGCGGGGTGGCGGAGGATGCCGTCCCGGGTCCAGCCGGCGAAGCGGACCTCGCAGACCAGCTCGGGTTTGACCCACGTGGCGGGCTCGGACGTCTTGGGGGTGACATCGAGCGGGCACGTCTTCACCTCGAGGAGACGAAGGCGTTCCCTGAGGTCTCGCAACGTCTTCTCGTCGAACCCGGTGCCGACCTGGCCGCAGTGAACCAGGCGGTCGCCTTCCATCACGGCGAGGATGAGCGCACCGAGCTGGTTGGTCCGGCGACCGCGACCGGCGGTGCAGCCGGCGATGACGCAGGACTGGCTCAGCCAGGACTTGATCTTCACCCAGTCCGGGCTGCGGATCGCGGGGCGATAGAGCGAGTCGGCGCGCTTCCCGACGATGCCTTCGATGCCCGACTCTCGGGCGACCTCGAACAGAGAGATCCCGTCACGCTCGACATGCTCCGCGTAGAGGATGTAGGGCGAGTCGACGATGGTTTCACGCAGTGTCTTCTTGCGGATGCGCAGCTCGGTGCTGAGCAGGTCGCGGCCTTCCAGCTCGAGGAGGTCGAAGGCGATGAAGGTGACCGGGTTCTCCGCGGCCACGCGGCGGACATCCGGCTCTCGACTGACGCCGATGCGCTGCTGGATGCGCTCGAACGAGGGACGGCCGTCGGCATCGAGGACGACCAGCTCGCCGTCGACGATGGCCTGCCGTGCATGAATCCCCGCCCGGATCGCCTGTGCCTCGGGGTATCGAATGGTTTCGTCTCCACCCCGACGGCCGGTGATGCGGACCAGGTCCCCGGCCACGGTGACCATGGCGCGGATGCCGTCGTACTTGAGCTCGAACAGCCATCCATCCCTTGAAAACGGCTGGTCCATTGGGGTTGCGAGCATCGGCGGCGGCACCTGGGCGAGGCCTGGAGGAGCCGTCTGCGGCGGGGCGGCAGCCGGTGCGGTGCCAGCGCGGGCGGCGCGGCGCATCTCCCGCGGGTCACCGCCTCCCTCGGCGGCGATCTGCGCCAGGCTTCTGCCGGTTTTGACCGAAACGTCGAGGTCGATGGCCTCGAAGCCCTCGACGACCGAATCGTCGCGCTTCTTGATGAGCAGCCAGTTCTTGTCACCGTCGCTGCTCCCGCCGTACTGCCGGCCGCGCTCACCGATATGTATGAGCGCGAACTCGCCCGAGAGCTTGGTCCCATGGAGGCGGAACTTGATGTCCCCTCGGACCCGGGAACGCTCGAAATCCTCGGCGGACTCCTTGATCCACTCGTATGTCCCGATGTCCCAGAGCATCACCGTGCCCGCGCCGTACCCGGACGGGATCACGCCCTCGAATTCGCCGTAGTCGATGGGGTGATCCTCGGTCTGCACGGCCAGGCGCTTCTTGGTCGGATCCAGGCTGGGACCGCGTGGAACCGCCCACGAGAGCAGCACGCCGTTGTGCTCCAGCCGGGTGTCGAAATGCATTCGTGTGGCTCGATGTTTCTGGACGCAGAACCGGCTGCCATGGGGCAGCTGCTCCCATGCGGACGCCTCCGATCCGGGACGCTGGATTGGGTCCCCGCTGGGCTCCGGGGTCTGATTGAAATCGCGCTTCCGGCGGTACTCTTCTAAGGTGGGAATTGCCATCTTCATCGACCCTTTCGACGAGCCCGGTCGGGAGCAGCACGGACAGCGTCGTTCATGGTCCTGATGCTAGTGCAGCGCACCCCTGGAAACGAGCGAAGTGAGCCCGCAGGCTGGTAGAATAGGGGTACTTGGAACGGCCGATTTGAGCGGTCCCCGCTGGAACAATCGAGCGGTTTCACCATTGGCCCCCTTCCTCACAGTCACGTCACAACCGGAGCATCACAGATAACCGACACCGCACGCCCCGAACGCCCCGATGAGGCGGCGAACGAGCCAGAGACGAGCCCAGCGACGAGTCACGCAAACGGCAACCCGGATCCGCGTCCGATAGGCGCCGGCCGGGTCGGCAAGGACACGTACTCGGCCGACCAGATCCAGATCCTCGAGGGCCTCGAACCTGTTCGCAGGCGCCCCGGGATGTACATCGGATCCACGGATCTGCGTGGTCTGCACCACCTCGTCGTCGAGCTCGTCGACAACAGCATCGACGAAGCCCTCGCCGGTTGGTGCGACACGATCAAGGTCGTGCTCCACGCGGACAGATCCGTGTCGGTTCTCGACAATGGCCGCGGCATCCCGGTGGGGATGCATCCGACCGCCAGGAAATCCGCGCTCGAGGTTGTGCTCACGACGCTCCACGCCGGCGGAAAGTTCGGGGGTGGTGGCTACAAGGTCTCGGGTGGCCTGCACGGTGTCGGCCTCTCCGTCGTCAACGCGCTCAGTGAGCGCCTGCTGGTCGAGGTGTATCTCGACGGCGAGACCCACCGCCAGGAATACACGCGTGGGGTGCCCAACGGCCCCGTGGCAGTGGTCGGAACGTCCGACCGGCGCGGAACCTTCGTGCGATTCTGGCCTGACCCCGAGATCTTCCCGGAGATCGAATTCTCGTGGGACACGGTCTGCAACTCGCTGCGCAGCTATGCATTCCTCAACAAGGGCATCACGATCCAGCTCGAGGATGAACGCGACGATCACGCCTACACCTTCCACTTCGAAGGTGGGATCCAGTCCTTCGTCAGGTATCTCAACGCCAATCGCAACGTCATCAACCAGAAGCCGATGTACGTGGAGCGGGAGATCGACGGCAACGTCGTCGAGATCGCGCTGCAGTACCAGAACACGGTGTTCACCGAGCACGTCCTCGCCTTCGCCAACAACGTGCACACCGAGGAAGGTGGCGCGCACGTCACCGGGTTCCGTGGCGCGCTCACCGCCACCCTCAACAAGTACGCGCGCAAGGCGGCCATCCTCAAGGAGCAGGACCCGAATCTGAGCGGTGACGACGTGCGCGACGGATTGACCGCGGTGATCAGCGTCAAGCTGCGCGAACCGCAGTTCGAGGGTCAGACCAAGACCAAGCTGGGCAACAGCGAAGTCGCCGGACAGGTCTCAACGGTGCTGAGCGAGGCGCTCATGCAGTACCTCGAGGAGAACCCTTCGGACGGTCGCAAGATCATCGACCAGTCCCTGACCGCCGCCCGGGCTCGGCAGGCCGCGGCCAAGGCACGCGACCTCGTGCAGCGCAAGTCGCTGCTCGAGTCGGCAACGTTGCCCGGCAAGCTCGTCGACTGCAGTGAGCGTGACCCGGCGCATTGCGAGATCTTCATCGTCGAGGGACTGTCCGCAGGCGGCACTGCCAAAGAGGCGCGCGAGCGCCGCAACCAGGCAATCCTGCCGCTCCGAGGCAAGATCCTCAATGTCGAGAAGGCACGAGCCGACAAGATCCTTGGCAACGAGCAGATCAAGGATCTGATCATGGCGCTCGGCGGCGGATTCGGCGAGACGTTCAGCGTCGACAAGCTGCGCTATCACCGCATCGTGCTCATGGCCGACGCTGACGTCGACGGGTCGCACATCCGCACCCTGCTGCTGACGTTCTTCTGGCGCCACCTGCGCCCGCTCGTGGACGGTGGGTTTCTGTACCTCGCACAGCCGCCCCTCTACAAGCTCGAGAAGGGCAAGGGGAGGAACCGGCAGACCGAGTACGCCTTCAGCGACGACCAGCGTGACGACAAGGTGAAATCCATGGGCAGGGACACCGAGGTCTCGCGCTACAAGGGACTCGGCGAGATGATGTCCGAGGAGTTGTGGGCGACCACCATGGACCCCGATCGCCGGGTGCTCCTGCAGGTCGGTGTCGCCGACGCCATCAAGGCCGACGACATCTTCGACCGTCTCATGGGGTCCGACGTCGAGCCTCGCAAGCGTTTCATTCAGACCCACGCCACGAGCGTGCGCAACCTCGACGTCTGATGCCGCTTCCGGTCGCGGTCGACGCGATGGGCGGCGATAATGCCCCAGCGGAAATCGTGCGCGGCGCGTTGCGCGCCGTCAACGAGCACGGCATCGCGGTCACCCTGGTCGGCCGGCGTGAGGCCGTCGAGGCGGAGCTGCGCGGCGCGGGAGCGGGCACCCCGGACGGGATCACCATCCACGATGCCCGCGACGTCATCGAGATGAACGAGCACCCTGCCAATGCGGTGCGCGCCAAGCGCGATTCGTCCCTGGTGAGCAGCTGCACGCTGGTCGCCGGCGGCGAGGCGCGCGCCGTGGTCAGCGCCGGCAACAGCGGGGCGATGCTCGCCGCAGCACTCTTCACCATCAAGCGGATCCCCGGGGTTGCCCGCCCTGCGATCGGCGCGGCATTCCCGAGCGAGGCGGGTCAGACATTCATCCTGGATGTCGGCGCCAACACCGACTGCAAGCCGGAGTGGCTCGCGCAGTTCGCCCTGATGGGTGACATCTACGCTCGCACCATGCTCGGCATCGCCAACCCGCGGGTCGCCCTGCTGAGCAACGGCGAGGAGTCGGAGAAGGGCTCGGAGTTGGTGCAGGCGGCCCACCCGTTGATCGCGGCGCTGCCGATTCAATTCGTCGGCAACGTCGAGGGCAAGGACATCTTCCGCGGCGGATGCGACGTGGTCGTCACCGACGGTTTCACCGGCAACGTGGTGCTCAAGGTGGCTGAGGGGATCGGCGAGTTCCTGTTCGCCAGCATCGCCCGTGAGGCACGCAAGTCGCTCGGCGGCAAGGTGGGCGGCGCGCTGCTCAAACCGAAGTTGCGTCCGTTGCGCGACCGTATCGACTACCGGAAAACCGGTGGGGCGCTGCTCCTCGGTGTCGCGGGTGAGGTGGTGATCGCCCACGGGCGCTCGGATGCCGAAGCGACCATGAATGCGATTCGGGTAGCCGCCCGCGCGGCCGATCAGGGTGTCAGCAAGGTTATCGCGGGCGCGGTGAGAAGCCCGGCGGAGGTGTCTGCGTAATGGTGGTGTTCGAGCCCGGCCAGATTCATCCCATCGAACTCGAGGCGGAGATGCGCGCGTCCTACATGGACTACGCGATGAGCGTGATCATCAGCCGCGCCCTCCCCGATATCCGCGATGGGTTGAAGCCGGCGCAGCGCCGCATTCTCTGGGCCATGCTCGATACCGGGATGACCGCCGGGGCGCGCTACCAGAAGTGCGCGGCTGTCGTCGGCGAGGTGCTCGGCAAGTACCACCCACATGGTGATTCCGCCGTCTACGACACGCTCGTGCGACTCGCCCAGCCGTGGGTGATGCGCTACCCACTCATCGATGGCCAGGGTAACTTCGGCTCGGTCGACGGTGATCCGCCTGCCGCGTACCGGTACACCGAGGCACGCATGACCGCCGTGGCCATGAGTCTCGTCGACGACATCGAGAAGGATACCGTCGATTTTGGCCCGAACTTCGCCAACGTCCCGGGCGTGCGCGAGCCGTCGGTGATGCCGTCGCTGCTCCCGAACCTCCTGGTCAACGGCGCGAGCGGCATCGCGGTCGGCATGGCGACCAACATCCCGCCTCACAACCTCGGCGAGATCTGCGATGCCGTGGTCCGGCTGGTTGATGATCCGGAGACCACCACAGAGGATCTCATCCGGATCGTCAAGGGCCCGGACTTCCCGACCGGCGGCATCATCTACACCCGCGACATCGCCAATGTGTACGGCACCGGCCGCGGGCGGATCGTGATGCGCGCCCAGGTCGACTTCGAGGAGTCGAAGTCGGGACGCGAGCAGATCATCGTCCGCGAGCTCCCCTACCAGGTGAACAAGTCGCGGTTGATGCAGAACATCGCGGAGCTCGTCAACGACCGCAAGATCGACGGCATCGCCGACCTGCACGACGAGTCCGGGCGCGAAGAGAAGGTGCGCATCGTCATCGAGCTGAAGTCGAATGCGCGGCCACACACGGTGCTCAACAACCTCTACAAGCACACCCAGCTGCAGATGACGTTCGGTGCCCTGATGCTCGCCATCGTCGACGGCCGCCCGCAGGTGCTGAGCCTCAAGGCGATGCTCCAGCACTACATCGGCCACCGGCGCAACGTGGTCACGCGGCGCACGCAACACGACCTGACGACCGCCCGGGAGCGCGCGCATATCCTCGAAGGGCTGACCATCGTCCTCGACAACCTCGACGAGACGATCGCGATCATCCGCGGTGCGCAGGACGAGAAGTCCGCCCAGACCGCACTGGAGCAGCGGTTCAACCTGTCGGAGCGTCAATCGAAGGCCATCGTCGACCTCCGTCTCGGCCGGCTGACACGGCTCGAGAGCGGCAAGCTGCGCGAGGAGTACGAGGAGCTGATCAAGAAGATCGCGCAGCTGGAAGACCTGCTCGCCAATCCGCGCCTCATCGACGGCGTCATCAAGGACGAGGTCACCAACCTGCGCAGGCGATTCGCCGATCCGCGGCGCAGCGAGATCCGTCACGACGAGCTCGAGATGAACGAGGAAGACCTCATCCCCCAGGAGCAGGTCTTCGTCACCCTGACGCACCGCGGCTACATCAAGCGCATGTCGCTCGACATCTACCGCGCGCAGCATCGTGGCGGCAAGGGCGTCGTCGGCGCGCGCCGCTCGACCGACGAGGATTACATCGAGCACTCGACGACGGCGAACACGCACAGCGACATGCTCTTCTTCACCAACCGGGGCCGCGTGTTCCGGTTGCGCACGCACGAGATTCCCGACGTCAAACGCCAGGCCAAGGGGATCCCTATCATCAACCTCATCGAGGTTGACCAGGGCGAGAAGGTCACCGCGCTCATCGACATGGAGGTCTTCAGCGACGAGCAGTACCTGGTGATGGTCACCAAGCTCGGTCAGATCAAGAAAACCCCTGCGGCAGCCTATGCATCGGTGCGCCGCAACGGGCTCATCGCCATCAACCTGCAGGACGACGACGAGCTCAACTGGGTCCGCCGGTCCTCGGGTGGCGACGAGGTCCTGGTGGTGACCCGTCAGGGCAAGGGCTCTCGTTTCACCGAGAAGGAAGTGCGCCCGATGGGCCGCGACACCATGGGGGTCGGCGCGATCCGCCTCCGCAAGGGCGATGAGGTCGCCGGGTTCGACATCGTGAATCCGGAGGGCCACGTGCTCGTGATCACCGAGAACGGCTTCGGCAAGCTCACGCCGATGAGTGATTACCCGGTCAAGAGCCGCAACATCCAGGGCGTGTACACGGTCGATCAGACCGCGATCCCGAAGATCGGCGAGATCGTCGGGATGCGTGTCGTCGAGGACCTGTCCGAGGAGCTGATGGTGATCTCGACGTCTGGGCAGGTGATCCGCATCCCGCTCGAGCAGGTCCGCATCTCCGGGCGTCAGACCCGGGGCGTGATCATCATGCGGCTCGACGACGGCGACCGGGTCGCCTCGATCGCCGGAGTCGGCGCGGTGGTTGCCCTCGAAGCGTGACCGAGGTCTTTCGTCTCGCCGACTCGTACGTCGACGACCTCTGCCGGCTCGATCCGTTCACAGCAACCGGCCTCGGGATCGCGGGACACGACGACGAGGTGACCGACTACTCCCCGGCGGGTGTCGAGGCGCAGGTCGACCTCGACCGCCGGACCCTCGGCGCGCTCGGCCACGCACCTGTCGAGGACGACGCGGATCGCATCGCCGCGGCGGTCATGCGCGATCGTCTCGGTGCGGGTCTAGAGGGATATCAGGCGGGCGCCCCGTGGCGCCAGCTCTCCAACTTCGACTCGCCGATCTCGTTCATTCGGATGGCGTTCGACCTCTGCCCTCGCGACACACCCGAAGACTGGGAGCGGATTGCCACCCGGATGAGCCGGGTTCCCGACTCGCTCGCCGGGTTCACCACGTCGCTCCGGCACGGGCTAGCGACCGGACAGATCGCGGCGCGCCGGCAGGCCCTGGTCTGCGCAGACCAGGCGTCGACGCTTGGCGGCCTCGACGGCACCGAGGTGCCGTACTTCGCAGGTCTCGCCGCCGAGCGACCGCACGACGAGGCGCTCGCCGCGAGGCTCCAGGAGGGCGCCCGGCTGGCCACCGAGGCATATGCGGCGATGGCGCGCTTCCTGCGCGAGGAGTACGCACCGCTTGCGCCTGCAACGGACGCCGTCGGGCGCGACCTGTACGCCATCGGCATCCGGCGGTGGCTCGGCATGAACCGCGACCCCGAGGAGATCTACGCCTGGGGCTGGGACGAGCTGCACCGCATCGAGGCGGAGATGGCCGCGACCGCCGAGCGGATCGCCCCCGGGGCGGGTCTCGAGGGCGCGATGGCGGTGCTCCGTGATGACCCCGCCCGGAGCATCGAGGGCATCGCCAACCTGCTCGCCCATCTCCAGGACCTCACCGATCGCACCATCACCGAACTCGACGGCAAGCACTTCGACATCCCCGAGCGGCTGCACCAAATCGAATGCCGCGAGGCGCCTCCCGGTACCGCCGCAGCGATGTACTACACGGCGCCGTCGGCGGACTTCAGCCGGCCGGGGCGGACCTGGTACCCGGCCAAGGGACAGACGCGATATCCCCTCTGGACGGAGATCACCACCGCATACCACGAGGGTGTCCCGGGGCATCACCTCCAGATAGGGCTCTGCATGACCTTCCAGGACCGCCTCACGACCTTCCAGCGCCAGCTGGGAACGTATGCCGGCCACGCCGAGGGCTGGGCGCTCTACGCCGAGCGGCTGATGCAGGAGCTGGGGTACCTGGAGAGCCCGGACTACCTGCTGGGGATGCTCGCGTCCCAGGCGTTCCGAGCGATGCGCGTGATCGTGGACATCGGCCTGCACCTGCAACTCCCGATCCCGGTGACCGAGGAATACTGCCCGGGGCAGGTCTGGGACTGGGCCACGGCGCTGCCCTTCGTCAGCAGGTACTGCGGCTTCGCCGGGCCCGGGTTCGCTCGCAGCGAGCTCGATCGCTACTGCGGGATGCCGGCCCAGGCGATCAGCTACAAGGTCGGCGAGCGAGCCTGGCTCGACATCCGCGCCCAGCTCCGAGCGCGGCTTGGATCGTCATTCGACCTGAAGCGGTTCCACATGGAAGCGCTCAATCTCGGGTCGCTGCCGCTCGATCTCCTCGAGCAGGAGTTGCTGGGAAGCAACTGACCCGCGACCGCGATCAGCTGATCAGGTCATGGAGGTGGTGCGGGGGCGCACCCGCACCCCGTCACCAGTCCGCGTCGCCAGCCTCGGACGCCAATGCGACGAGGCCGGGCGGACGATTCGCTAGGCGGCTTTGCCGATCTTGAAGATCTTGGTACCGCAGACGGGGCAGGTGCCGGTGGTCGCCGGTTTGCCGTTCTTCATGGTGATCGCCTCAGCGCCCTTGATCTCGCGCTGTTCCTTGCATTTGAGGCAGTAGCCAGTGGCCATGTGCTCCTCCGGGGGTGGGGGTTGTTCTGCGACTGCTCGGAGGCAGGTTGCGGGCATTCTATCCACATCGGAGCCGAATTGGAGTTGAATTCAGCCGGGCCACCCGCCGGGGCAGGGTCCAATGGCTCGCCGACCGGGCCGAAAATGCCCCGCCGACGGGGTCAGACGGGGGCGACGGTGGTGGCCAGGTGGGTCCGGAAAAAGGCTCGAGTCCGGTCCCAGGCGAGCCGCGCCGCATCCGGGTCGTAGACCTCCGGGCGCGTGTCATTGAAGAACGCGTGGTCCGCACCCGCGTACCAGAAGAACTCGACGTCGACACCTCCGCCGCGAAGCTCACGCTCCAGGTCCTCGACCTGCTCGTGCGTGTACGCCCCGTCCTTCTCGGCAAAGTGCCCGAGCACCGCGCCCTTGATCTTGGTGACGTCGGGCTTGGCGGCGGCGGTGACACCCATGTACGGGTAGAACGGGACCACCGCCGCGAAGACGTCGCTGAGCGTCGCGGCGTAGAGCGCGAGAGCGCCGCCCATGCAGAAGCCGACGATGCCGACGCGGTCACCGGCGGTGCGATCGCTCGTTGCCAGCCACCTGCCGGCTCCGAGCATGTCGCGCGCAGCCTCGGCGAGGTCGAGCTCCATGAGCAGCTTGCCGGCCTCGTCCGGCTCCGTGGTCTCCTTGCCGTGGTACAGATCAGGGGCCAGGGCCACGAACCCCTCGGCCGCAAATCGATCGCACAGGTCGCGGACATGCGCGTTCAGTCCCCAATACTCCTGGATCACCACGACTCCCGGTCCGCGGCCGCTCGGTGGCGTCGCGAGATATCCGCCACAGGTATGCCCATTGCTGGGGAATTCGACCGTCTCGCCCATGTGCTAACTCCTCATGCTGCCGGATGCTCTTTGCTGTGTGACTCGATGAGCTTTTGCGCGACGTGCGCCGGCACCTCTTCGTAGCTCGAGAATGACATCGAGTACCTGCCCCTGCCCTGCGTCATGGCGCGCAGCTCGACCGGGAATGTGTACATCTCGGCCTGCGGAATGTGCGCGTTGACCTCCGCACGCCCGTCACCCATCGGATTCACGCCCCCGACGCGCCCGCGCTTCGAGTTGAGCAATCCCATGATGTCGCCGGTGAACCGCTCGGGCACGATCACCCTGACATCCATGATCGGTTCGAGGATGACCGGCGAGGCCTTCTGCACGGCTTCTCGCATCGCCATCGCGCCGGCGATCTGAAACGCGATGTCCTTGCCGTCGACGCTGTGCGTCGAGCCGTCGACGAGACGCACCTTGACGTCGACGATCGGGTTCCCGGTCACGGCTCCCTGCTCCATCGTCTGGCGGACGCCCTTCTCGACCGACGGCCGGAACTGGTGCGGAATCGACCCGCCGAAGATCTTGTCCTCCCATTCGTAGCCGCCACCGCGAGGCAGCGGCTCGATCTCGATGGTCGCGTCGCCATAGAGCCCGGCGCCGCCCGACTGCTTCTTGTACTTGTGGCCCACGCGCGCCGTGCCGGTGATGGTCTCGCGGTACGGAATCTTGGGTGGGTGCAGCTCGGCATCGACGCCGAACTTCCGCTTCATCCGCTCCAGGGCGACATCGAGGTGCACGTCGCCGAGGCCGTGGACGAGGACCTCGTTGGTCACCGGATCACGGTCGGTCGAGAAGGTCGCGTCCTCCTCGCAGAGACGTGACAGCGCGCTCATGATCTTGTCCTCGTCGCCCTTCGACCGAGCGAAGATCGCCGCCGACGCGGTGGCCGCCGGCCACGGCAGGGGCGGCATCAGGAGCGGCGCGTCCTTGGCGCAGAGCGTGTCACCGGTCTGCGTGTGGGTCAGCTTGGTCACCACACCGATGTCGCCGGCGACCACCTCGGTCACGGTCACGATCGACTTGCCGTTGGGCTGGCCGAGCTGAGCGAAGCGCTCGTCCTGACCCAGGCGAGGCGTGATCGGATGGCTGTCGCCGCGCATGGTGCCGCGGAGCACCTTGAAGAACGAGACCTTGCCGAAGGTGTCGACAGTCGTCTTGAAGACGAAGGCGCAGAGCTTGCCGTCCGGATCGCACGCCACCGCTACCTCGCTGCCCTTGGGATCGAGCGCGACACGAGTGCGCTCGGTCGGCGCGGGAAGGTAGCGGACGATGCTGTCGAGCACCATCCCGGCGCCCTTCTCCGACGCCGCAGCGGCGCAGACGATCGGCACCAGCGTCCCGCGTGCCGTCGCGGCATGAAGAGCCGTTCGCACCTCGTCGTCGGTGAGCTCGGTGCCTTCGAGGTACTTCTCAAGCAGCGCGTCGTCACTCTCGGCGGCGGCATCGACGAGGGCGGCGTGCGCACGCTCGATCTCCGAGCTCAACGCGTCCGGGACGGGAGTGTCGGTCGCGCGGCCGCGATCATCAAAGGCGTGTGCGCGGTCGTCGACGAGATCGATGTAGCCGCTGAACCCGTCGGCCGCACCGATCGGCACCGTAACCGCGATCGGCTTGCGCGCGAACGCCTCGCGAAGCGCGTCGACAGTCGCCTCGTACGCCGCGTTCTCCTTGTCCATGCGGTTCACGACGATCAGCGCGGGGACACCGGCCGCCTGGATCATCTCCCAGGCCATCTCCGCTCCGACCGGCACCGTACCGGTGGCCGCGACGACCAGCACCGCAGCGTCCGCGACCGCCAATCCCTCGACCACCTCGCCGGCGAAGTCCTGGAACCCCGGNNCCGATGCTCATCGAGTGGCGTTGCTCCTCGGGCTCGTGGTCGAAGAGCGAGGTGGCCTGCTCCGTCGACCCCATTCGCTGCGTCGCTCCGGCGGTGTGCAGCAGGGCCTCGCACAGGGTCGTCTTCCCGTCGTGGCTGTGTCCTACGACGGCGACGGTGCGGATGCGATCAGGTGTGGGCGTCGGCATGGTGAATCAACTCCAGACAGGACTCCCGGACCGAAGGAACGAATGGTAGCCGCTGGAACCGACCCTTCAGCGGGGCGTCAGGGTCGGCCGGGGTCGCGCGACCACGAGGACGGTTTCTGACAGCGCATGCGCCGCCGACCCGGTCCAGCCGTCGAACATGGTCACGTTGGGCAGCCCGGCTCGCGCGAACAGGCGCGGGATGGATCCGAAGGGACACAGCCAGCCACTGGTCTGCTGCACGGACACCGCCCCGTCATCGTGGATCGCGATCTCGCGCAGGACGTAGGTATGGCGGCGCTGATCGTAAACGGCATCGCCGAGAAGCAGGTGCCGCCGGTCGGAGAGCAGCGAGTTGGGAACGACGTCCCACCAGTCGATGCGGCCGGGAGGCTGGTCCGGTCGGAGGCGCAGTTCCGCGATCAGCGTTCCGTCCGGCGTCAGCGCCGTCGCGATGCGCCTGAGCACCTCGGCCTGCTCCGCTCGCGGGAAGGCTTCGAGGACGAAATACACGAGCAGCGCGGCGTCGAAGCTCTCCGGCACCAGTGGGACGCTGCGCAGATCGCCCTTGACGAAGCGAACTTTGCCCAGAAGTTGGGCCTGGCGTGCTGCTCCCCGCGCGTGACGAAGGGCTGCTTCGCTCACGTCGATACCGGTCACCGAGTATCCGAGCCCAGCCAGCGGCACGGCGTAGAGCCCCGGGCCGCAGCCGGCGTCGAGGACCCGGGCCGGGGGGACCGCAAGCAACCGCCGCAGCCGACGCACCTGCCCGGCGACCACCGTGCGCCGCCGGCTCGCTCCGTCGTGGGACTGGTCGAGGTGCTCACGAAGCAGGCGGCGCGCGTACTCGGGGTTTCCCCAGTCCAGCTCGGCCGACGAATCGAAGGGCACCGGCCACGGCGGGATCGAACTCGGACGGAGCTTTCGACGCATGCTCGCGGCAGCGTAGGCCACAATCCCGGCGGTGGGCGGCGTGATCGGCCAGTGGGTGACGAGCGGGGGCTTGTTCATCGTGCTCGTGCTGATGCTGATCAACAGCTGCGGCGTGCCCTTCCCGAGCGAGGTGATCATGCCCGTGGCGGGCGTGCTCGCGGCGGCCGGCCACTTCAGCATCGTCCTGGTGAGCATTGCCGGCATCGCCGGGAACTGGCTGGGCGCGCTGCTGGCCTACGCGCTGGCTCGACAGTTCGGCCGCCCGCTGCTCCTCGGCCCGGGGCGGCACATCGGGATCTCACCGCGACATCTCGACATGGCCGATCGCTGGATCGAACGCTACGGCCTGCCCGCGGTCTTCTTCGGCCGGATGCTTCCGGTCATCCACACGTACATCTCGTTCCCGGCGGGGCTGGCGAAGATGCAGCCGGTGTGGTTCGCGGGGCTCTCACTCCTCGGGTCCACGGTCTGGGTGACCTTCCTCGCCGTCCTCGGGTACGAGGTGGGGGCGAACTACACCAAGGTGTCGGGGCCGATCGGGACCGCCGCGATCGCCATCGCCGTGGTGGTGATCATCGGGGTGATCGCCTGGTATCTCCGCGGGCGGGGGCGGGACCAGGCGACACCGACCTCGGGCGCGTAGCCCTCTCGCGGGACTTGGCGATCGTGCCGCGCTGCGGCAGCGCGCTACAGCCAGACGGTCGCGAGCCAGATCGCGACGCCGGCGAGGACGAGGAGGACGACGTTCAGTGGGATCACCCTGGTCTCGCCCCGGCTGAGGTGAAGGGAGATCGCGCCGACCTGGATCAGCACGAGCCCGATAGCTGCCGCAAGGGCCAGGGCCGGTGCGATGCCGGTTAGCGGAGGCAGGATCAGTCCGAGCGCACCGAGCACCTCCAGAACCCCGATGGTTCGTACGAACCTCAGCGGCATGGCGTCGACCCAGGCCATCATCGGCCGCAGCTGATCTGGGGACCGAAGCACCTTGAGCCCACCTGAGTACAGGTAGAGCACTGCCAGGAGCCCGGCGACGATCCAATAGGCGACCGTCATGGAGGACCCACTTCAGGTGCTTGTCGCCCGCCGTGAGGCATAGGTCGGTAGGGCGCCGGCACGCGTCTTCGGCCGGTCAGGGCATGTCTGACGGGGCGTCGAGCCGGGTCAGGACATATCCGGCCAGGGGCTCGCGGAGTCTGTTTCTCCGTCGTCGCCCTCGGCCCGCTGGCGGTAGCGGTCGGCAACCATCTTGTACGCGACGGTCTTGGGGAGGCCGAGCTTCACGAGGCTCTTGACCTCGTCAGCCATCACCTTGTCGCGTGCGGTCTCGATCGACGCGACCAGGTCTTCAATTGAAACTGCGGAAGCGCGCTTGGACATCATCTGCAGTCTACCAACGGTTCGGCTGAGCAAACCTCCTGGCGCTGATGGGTGCGGCCGGGGGGCGCGGCTCCCGGGCGGATCGCGCCTCCCGGCATACTTTGAGCATGGCGTATCTCCCCAACTCCGATAGCGAGCGTCGCGAGATGCTCGAAGCGGTCGGGGCGGCGTCGGAGGCGGACCTCTTCACGACGGTTCCGGCCGCCCTGCGCAACCCGACGATCGACCTCCCCCCGCCACTCGCCGAGCAGGACCTCGTTGCCGAGCTCGAGCGGCTCGCGTCGCGCAACCGGTCCCTGAGCACGTACGACAGCTTCCTCGGCGCCGGCGTCTACCGCCGATTCAGCCCCGCCATCGTCCGGGGCACGATCTCCCGGCCTGAGTTCTACACGGCGTATACGCCCTACCAGGCTGAGGCGTCGCAGGGAACGCTGCAGACGATCTTCGAGTTCCAGTCGATGATCTGCGCACTGACCGGGCTGGATGTCGCCAATGCCTCTCTCTACGACGGTGCGACCGCGGCCGCCGAGGCGATGGTGATCGCCGTCCAGGCAACCGGTCGTACGCGCATCGCGGTGGCGGACACCGTGCATCCAGAGACCATCGCCGTGCTGCGCACCTTCGGCGAAGGGCGCAGCATCGCGGTCGACATCGTCCCGACCAGCGAAGGCGTGCTCTCGCTCGAGACCGTCCGCGCCACCCTGACCGCCGAGCACTCGGCGCTGCTGGTGCAGTACCCGAGCTTTGCCGGGACGATCCAGGACCTCGCGCCGCTCGCGGAAGCCGCCCACGACGCGGGGGCACTCGCCATCTGCGCGACTGACCTGCACGCATGCGCACTGCTCACGCCCCCGGGTGAGAGCGGGTTCGACGTCGCCGTCGGCGACGGTCAGCCGCTTGGCATCCCGGCATCCTTCGGTGGACCGCACGTCGGATTCATGGCCGTCGCGCAGGCGCAGATGCGACGCATCCCGGGTCGCCTCGTCGGCATGACGCTGGACCACGATGAGCGGCGCGCGTACACGCTGACGCTGCAGGCCCGCGAGCAGCACATCCGGCGCGAGAAGGCGACCTCGAATATCTGCACCAACCAGGNNCGTCCAACATCTGCACCAACCATGCACTGATCGCACTCGCCGCAACCGTGTACATGGCACACATGGGTGCAGGCGGCATGCGCGCCGTCGCCGAGGTGAGCGTTCAGCGCACCCATCACCTGGCCAACCTCCTCACTGCGATTGACGGGCTCTCGCTGGTGCATGCTTCGACGCCGTTTCTCTGGGAGTTCGTGCTGCGCAC
>PKWB01000138.1:231-357 GCA_003131685.1 Candidatus Dormiibacterota bacterium | reverse complement strand
GTTGCGATGGCACACGCATGAACGACTCGATTCCCGCGTCGACCCGCGAAGCCGGGTGGGCGGTCGACGAGCCGCTCGTCTTCGAGCTGAGCACCAACTACACCAGCGGCCCCGCCGTCACCGCGG
>PKWB01000138.1:0-145 GCA_003131685.1 Candidatus Dormiibacterota bacterium | reverse complement strand
GCACGATGAAGTACAACCCGGTGGTCGACGAGCAACTCGCGTGGCTCGACGGCTTCGCGCAGCTGCACCCATACCAGGACGAGGAGGATACGCAGGGCGCGCTCCAGCTCATGTGGGAGCTCGACCGCATGCTCGCGTCGATCAC
>PKWB01000039.1 GCA_003131685.1 Candidatus Dormiibacterota bacterium | reverse complement strand
GTAACCGTTCAGTCGTTGGTCTCCATAACCAGGATCGCGTGGTTATCTGGCGAATTCTGTGGGTATGGATCGAGTCGAGGCGGAGGCGGTCTATGACTCGGGGCGTGAGGCGTGTGTTGAGTTCATTCTCGGTCTCGCTGCCCGGGTTGAGCAGTTTGAGGATCGGCTGAGGCGGCTTGAGGAGCGGGCGCGGCAGGACTCGCTGACGAGCTCGCGGCCACCGTCGCAGGATCCGCCCAAATCACGTCAGCAGCGGCGTGCGGAGGCTCGCCTGAAGGCCAAGGAGCTGTTGGCTAGGCGGGGCGATGCCGAGCGCAAGGCCGGCGCCCAGGATGGACACCTGGGTGCGGGACGCGAACACGCGCCCGAGGATCAGGTCGATGAGATCGTCTCCCACTACCCGGAGGCGTGCCGTGGTTGCGGCCGCGAGTTCACGGTGGACGAGCGCCGTCAGGGTGGCCGGTTCGGTCGTCACCAGGTATGCGAGTTGCCGCCGATCAGCGTGATGTTGGTTGAGCATCGCACCCATCGCCTGCACTGCCCGGGGTGCGGGACCAGAACGACCGCGTCATTGCCTGCGGGGATCGGGGGATCGGCGTTCGGACCCAGGTTACGCGCGGCGATCGTGACCTTGACGGCGCGTAACCGAATCTCCCGGCGCGGGATCGCTGAGCTGGCCGGGGAGTTGTTCGGAGTCCAGCTGTCGACGGGTACCGTGGACGCGATTTGTCAGCACGCGAGCGCCGCACTGGCCGATGGGCATGAGGCGCTGCGTGACTGGATCCTCACCCAAGACGCGGTCCACATCGATGAGACCGGCTGGCGGACCGCCGGTGACCCCAGAGCGCTATGGACCGCCGCTACCCCAGGCGCATCGATCTTTCAGATCGCCGAGCATTGCAACCGCGAGCAGTTCAACGAGCTGATCGCAGGCTACACCGGGATCGTCGTCTCAGACCGCTGGAACGGCTACAGCCATCTCGACCCCGTCCGCCGCCAGGTGTGCTGGTCACACATCCAGCGTGACTTCCGCCGTCACTCAGAAGGCTTGGCTGAGCAGAAGACCTTCGGTCAGCAAGGCCTCGAGTTGACCTGCCAAGTGTTCGCCGCATGGCGTGCCTACCAGCACGAGCACCACGACCGCGACCGACTCCAGGCCGAGATCACCCCGATCCAAACCCAGCTACGGCAACTGCTCGAGAACGCCTCACCAAAGAGCCGACGCACCCGCTGGCACCGACGGTTCGCGAACAACCTGCTGAAAGTCTGGCCAGCACTATGGACCTTCACCAGCGTTGAAGGCGTGGAGCCGACCAACAACCCCGCCGAGCGCGCGCTCCGTGGCCCGGTGATCCACCGAAAACTCTCGCACGGCACCCGATCCGATACCGGCGAACGGTTCGCCGAACGCGCCCTCTCAGCAGCCGTCACCTGCCGCCAACAACACCGCTCCCTGTTCGAATTCCTCAGCGAACTGATCACCGCCCACAACCGCGGCGATCCCCTCCCCGCGCTCACCTAAACCCAGGAACTGAACGGTTACCGAAAGTGACGGTTTTGCAGGCACTTTCGTGAGTGGGCGATCCAGGATTCGAACCTGGGACCTCTTCCTTATCAGAGAAGCGCTCTAACCGACTGAGCTAATCGCCCGGAGGAGCGCTCATCTTAGCGACGGTCAGTTGCAGGCGCCCGGCGAGTTGCAGCGCCTCCTCGACCGATGAGAACGTCAGCTGGGCCGTGTATCCGCGGGCTGTCGCGCGGACGTTGACGTCGGCGCCGAGCGATGCGCCGAGGGCGTCCGCGATCTGCTCGACCGCGGCCCGGCGGTCGGGGTGATCAGCAGCGGACACGGCCGGCTGGGATGGCGACGAGGATGTGCTGTCGGCGGCGGCGCGGGCCCGCGCTTCCAGCTCGCGCACTGACCAACCGCCCGTCGCAGCTTGACGCGCCAGATTCCGGCGTATTGTGTGGTCGGACGCGAGCAGGAGCGCTCGGCCGTGGCCCTCTGTCAGCTCGCGCTGCTCCAGCAGTTGCAGAGCCTCGTCGGGAAGCTCAAGCAGGCGCATCAGGTTGGAGACGGCCACGCGGCTGCGACCCACGCGCAAACCGACCTCTTCGCGCGTGAGGCCGAGCTCCTCGACGAGGCCGGCACAGGCACGCGCTTCCTCCACGGGGTTGAGGTCCTCGCGTGCCATGTTCTCGATCACGGCCAGCTCGAGCGACGCGGCGTTGTCGTGCTGGCGGACAACCGCCGGGATCGTCTCCAAGTCGGCCATTTCCGCGGCACGCCAGCGCCGCTCACCGGCGAGCAGCTCATAGCGCCCGCCGGCCACCGGTCTGACAAGCACGGGCTGGAGCACCCCACGTGCGCGGATCGACTCAGCGAGTGTGAGCAGCGACTCCTCGTCGAACTGCCTGCGGGGCTGACGCGGGTTTGCCGTGATCAACTCGATTGGCAGCTGGCGCAGCTCCTCCTGGTCGTCTTGTGGCGCGGCCGCGAGGATCGCCGCGAGTCCGCGCCCCATTCCCTTGGTCTTCTCAGCCACGGGAGGCCACCTCCTTGGCGAGCTCGAAGTAGGCGGTCGCCCCAGCGGAGTGGGGATCGTGGTGGATCACCGGCTTGCCGAAGCTCGGCGCCTCTGCGATGCGGACGTTGCGCGGAATCACTGTGTCGAATACCAGGTCGGGAAAATGCCTGCGGATCTCCCTTTGTACGTCCTGGGCCAGACGAGTCCGCGCATCGACCATAGTTAGCACCATCCCGGAGATCGTGAGTCTCGGGTTCAGCTCCCGCTGGACCAGGGAAAGCGTGTCCAACAGCCCCGCGAGGCCCTCGAGCGCGAAGTACTCGGCCTGAACCGGCACCAGAACCCGGTCGGCGGCGACGAGCGCGTTCACCGTCAGCGGCCCGAGCGACGGCGGACAGTCGAGCAGCGTGAATGCGAAGCGCTCGCGCACGCCGGCGAGCGCTTCCTTGAGCCGTGTCTCCGAACCGGGAATCCGAGGCAGCTCAACGTTTGCGCCGGCCAGATCGGGGCTCGCGGGAGCGACCCAGAGGTGCTCGATCGCGCTTGGGACCACGATCTGCTCGATCGTGGCCTCACCGCTCAGGAGCTCGTAGACGTTGGGTTCGATGGTCTTCTCGAGCCCAATGCCGACGGTGGCATTGCACTGTGGGTCGACGTCGACCAGAAGTGAGTCGTAGCCCGCCTCGGCGATGCACGCCGCGAGGTTGACGGCCGTCGTGGTCTTGCCGACGCCGCCCTTCTGATTCGCAATCGCGTAGACGCTCCCCATCTGCTCCGTTGAAGCTAGCGAGCCAGCGGGGCGCGATGCCGGTCCACGACCACCTGTCATCGCTAAATGCGAGGAATGTGGCTACCTGCGCCCCAGCGGACGCTTGCGGGCGACCCCGTCGCGGCGCGGAAAGCGCTCCGGCGTCTCCCTGACCTTCGACATGACGTGCAGGTAGCGGTGCTCCGCGCCCTTGTAGGGCTGGACTTGCACCGGTTCCGCTACGGAGAGCCCAAGGAGCTCCGCTGCCCGCACAGCATCAGCCTCCACTTGAGGCTCGCGCTTACCACGCCAGGCCACCATCGCCCCGCCGACCCTGAGCAGTGGCGCGGCGTACTCAGCGATGACGTCCAGCGGCGCAAGCGCCCGTGCGGTTACGGCGTCGAACCTTCCGAGCCCCTGCTTCCACGTCTCCGCACGACCGTGGACCACCTCGGCGTTACCGAGCTCGAGCAGCACCGCGACGTGGGCCATGAACTCACATTTCCGCCCGTTTCCCTCGACGAGATAGACCTGCGCCTGCGGCAGCGCGACCGCGAGCGGGATACCGGGCACGCCAGCACCCGCGCCCAGGTCAGCAATCGTCAGGGCCTGCCTGATGACCGGCAACTCGAGTGCGACAAGCGCGTCGGCCAGATGATCGTCGCGGACCAGCTTCGGCTTGCGAACCGTCGTGGGCGCGTTCTCGTCATGAGCAAGGATCGCTGCGAAGCGACCCAACTGCCCGGTCTGGTACAGGGACAGACCGAAGCGATCCGCCAGGCGCCCGAGCGGCAACTCGAAAGCCGGCACGGGCTCAGCCATCCCCGAGCTCCTGCGAGCGGGCTCGTTCGCGAGCGATGAAGCCTGCGTAGCGCTCACGCATCTCGTTGAGACGTGCAGCCGCGTGACCATCGAGGTCTGAATCCAAATGCGCCTCGAGGATCGGCAGGACGTCCTCAACCAGCGTGCGCCCGCGCGCCATCCACTGGTAGTACGAGCGTCCCCCATGGTTGTAGGGCCCGTAGAGCCGGGAACGNNCTTGCCATCCCCGCCAAACGATCCTTCGCCGACCAGCAGCCCAACGATGAATCCGCGGTCGAACTCACTCAGTTTCTCGCCCTTCTGGTCGGTCATACCCGAAGTTCTAGCGAGAAAACTGTTTCACCGTCAAGAAAAACGTGAAACATCGATCCGGCCGCCCACCTCTCTGCCCGCGCTCGCGACTCCCTCCGCCCGAGCGGACAGATCGGTNNAAGCTGGAGGAAGGGCGTTCGACCCACAACCAGCTTCATACAGCTGCCGAGCCCTGAAGAGTGCCCCGGCGACGGCAAGCGGAGGACCAGGAGCCGTCGCCCGTGACGCGCGGAGGCGGTACGCCAAAGATGTCGCCCGGCCGGCGCCGGGTTGGGACCGTTTCCCGAAGAGACGCTGCAACGCCCGTCCCTCACAAACATCTCTTCAACGGTTCGGCTCTGAGGGGAACGGGTCCCCAATCGGCGCCTCCAGGAGGTCAGTCGACCAACGGCGCGACGACGAGCCGACGCGAGGGCTCTTGGCCTTCGCTGTACGTCTCCACGTCGAAGCGCGACTTCAGGTACTCATGCACGACCTTGCGCTCCTGGGCGCCCATCGGATCGAGCGATACCGGCCGTTTATTCCGAATCGCAGCCTCGGCCGCCTGGTCGGCGACGGCGTGTAGGGCGGTGGCGCGCCGCTCGCGATAGCCGGCCGCGTCGACGGTGAGCGCAGTGCGCTCCTCGACGCCGTGGTAGGCGATGCGGTACGCGAGGTGCTGGATCGCGTCGATCGTCTGGCCGTGGTGACCGATCAACAGCGACAGGTCATCGCCCACGAACTCGGCAACCAGCCGGTCTCCCGCGTCCTCGACCCGAACCTCAGCGTCGATCCCCGCCGCCTCCGCGATCGTCTCGAGGATCTCCTCGACGTACTCGATCGTCTCGACGTCTTCGTCCGTGACATCGGGCGGCTACCTCCTACGTCCGGAGCGCTTCTTCTTCTTGCGCGGCGGCCGTGGCGGGATCGCAGGCGTGCCCGCCGCGTTGCTGTTTCCGCGGCCGGAACCACCTGACCGGGCCGGGCTTTCACCGTTGCCGGAGGCGCGTGAGCTCAATCCGCGCAGCAGACCGCCGAGGCCGCCGCTCGAGGGGTCGTCCCCGCCCAATCCACCGCCGTTTCCGGACGACCGGCCCGAGCCAGGTCCGCTGGTATCGATCGGCGGCTGCGGCGGCGGCGGCCCTGCCAGTCGCTTCAACGTGTACTGCTGCGCCATTGTCCAGGTGTTGGTGGTGATCCAGTAGACGATCAGGCCGGCCGGGAAGCGGATGATGAATACAACGAAGATCAGTGGCATGAACATCATCAGGCGGCGCTGCGAGGCGTCCATCGTCGGTGCCGACATCAGCAACGTCGAGGCGAGCTGCGTGCCGACGTAGAGCACCAGCAGCACCACGAGCGTGAGACCACTGGCGGTGTTCGTGATGTCGTGGATGAAGAGGAAGCCGGCGCCCGGGGCGTGCGGCCCGCACGCGGTCGTCTGGCCGACAGCGGCGGCCTTCGCAGCCTTCAACGTCGCGCCATGGTTCTGAGCCAGATACGTCTTCGGGTAATTCGCCACGAAGTGCTTCTGGATGGTCGGGCAGATGTCCGTGCGCAGGTTCTTCTTCAGCATGTAGAAGAGCGAGATGAAGACGGGTAGCTGCGCCACCAGCGGGAGACAGGAGGCCAACGGGTTGACCTCGTTGTCCTTGTAGAACTTCATCATCTCCTGCTGCTGGCGCTGCTTGTCCTGCTTGTACTTCTGCTGGATCGCCTTCATCTGCGGCTGCAGGTGCTGCATCTTGCGCATCGACCCGAACTGCTTGATCGTCAGCGGCACCAGCACGAGCCGCACGCAGACGGTCAACAGCACGATCGACCAGCCCCAGGAGATGCCACCGCTGTCGTGGAAGAACTTGATGACTGACGCGAAGACGCTGATCAGCGGCTGGAAGATGTTGGCTGTTACGAGCATGGTCAGGAGCCTGTCGCCGGCGTCTGCGACCTGAAGAGTCGCTGATCTTCGACGGGATCAAACCCGCCATGGCTCCAGGGGTTGCATCGCAGCAACCGCCAGCCGGCCAGCACAAGCCCGCGGAGTATGCCGAACTTTCTGATCGCCTGCGCGGCGTACTCGGAGCAGGATGGGTAGTACTTGCAGCGCTGCCCGACCATCGGTGACACCAGTTTCTGGTAAAGCTTGATGGGCAACAAGAATGCCGCCCTTCCGAGGATCCTCGGCGTCATGCCGCCCCGTCCCCGGCGACCCCGTCGTCTCCGACGGAGCCCTGCAACGGCGGGCTCGACTCCAGCACCGGCGTCACGTCACCCGGCGCTTCCTCACCCGGCGCGACGCCCTCGACCTTCTCGATCAGTGCACGCAGGGCGGAGTGGATCCCCCCGAGGCCATCGCGCTCAGCCAGCTCGCGCGCACCCGG
>PKWB01000044.1 GCA_003131685.1 Candidatus Dormiibacterota bacterium | reverse complement strand
GCGTGAGGTGGACTTGCACATGGAAAGGCATGCGATGGAAAGGCATGCGAGCCGTGTGGTCGTATCTCACCGTGCGATGCGCGAGTTCCATGCGGATGTTTGAGCGCATGTGGCCGATGGCGACATCGTTACGGCTCACGTGCGGCTGCGTGCGCGGTATGCGAGATGTTCGCTCCGAGCGCCACGCGATCTCAGCCCGATGGCGCATATCTTTGCACCACGTTTTTGGTTTGCACCGCGGTGCAAATGTCTGCTAGTGAAAGGCTGGGCTAGTGAAATGCTGGGTGAGTGACTTCGGGATCGAGGGAAGTGAAGGCTATGCGTGGTGGGTAGAGCGGCTGAGCGAGGGAACGGGCGCAGGAGGCAAAGCGGGTAGGTATCGGTAGGGCGGCGATTCTGCGGTGGGCGAACCCAACGTGCAGCCGCGACCCAAAGCGGCTCAGGGACTCGTCGATTGCCCGGTTTGCTCGATATCCAACACGTCGGCGAGACGTTGCGCAGCGACATCGTGCATTCCCGGCATCACGTGGCTGTAGGTCGCCAGCGTGAAGGCGACGTTGGCGTGGCCCATCCGCTCCGAGACGAGCTTGGGGTGCTCGCCGGACGCAAGCATGAGCGTCGCCATGCTGTGGCGCAGCCCGTGCAAGCGGATTCGGGGCAGGCCTGCCATCGCCAGAACGCGATAGAAGTGATCCCGGAGCGTGGCGCCCAAAACTGGCCCCCCGACGTCGTTGGTGAAGACGAGATCGCGGTCGATCCACGTCGGCGCCGCGAGCCGTAACTCGACCTGGCGCGATCTGTGCTGTCGTAGCTCCTCCAGCAGCTGGGTTGGAAGCGATAGCGGACGCTCCCCGCGGTGCGTCTTGGTCTCCTTGAAACGTGGAGTACCGTCCTCGGCCGGCAGGTCAAGCGCCTGGCGGACACTCAGCCGGCCATGGTCCCAGTCGATGTCGGACCACCGCACGGCGAGGAGTTCGCTGAGCCGAAGACCACAGAGCAGGGCGACCCGCAGCGGCAGTTCGTAACGCTCGGAGCGCAGGGCACGCAGGAGGACGCGCGCCTGATCCGGAGTGACCGAACGAATCTCGCTTCTCGGGATCACCGGTCGGTCGACGGCGTCCACCGGATTTACGGCGATGGCCTGCCACCGGACGGCGTGCGCCATTGCCCGATGAAGGACGGCGTGGACCTTCTGCACCGCAGCAGGGCCGAGACCGCCTCCCGTGCGCCGGTTGCCTGAGACTCGAAGCTGCTGCTCGAGGGCGATGATGTGATGCGGCCGGAGCTTCTGTAGAGGCAGCTGGCCAACGAACGGGATGATGTCGAACTCAACCACTTCCCGGTACCTTCTCTGCGTGCTGAGGGCGAGCGAAGGCTCGACGTAGTCGCGGAACCAGCGACGGAGGAACTGCTCGACGGTCTCCCGGGTGGGGTCGCCGAACGCCCCGCCTGCGACGGCGGCGACCTGGGCGGCCGCGGCGTGCTCAGCGTCGCGCTTGGTGCCCCGAACCGTGAAGGTCCGTCGCTCCCGCTTCCCGGAACACGGGTCGCGCCCGAGCTCTACGACGACCTCCCA
The DNA here is from genome assembly GCA_003131685.1 of Candidatus Dormiibacterota bacterium. Taxonomy (GTDB): domain Bacteria; phylum Chloroflexota; class Dormibacteria; order Aeolococcales; family Aeolococcaceae; genus Palsa-851. The sequence continues at coordinate 5,524 of PKWB01000044.1, read as the reverse complement.
CGTCCCCGCCGAGCGCCGGTGAATCCTGGCCATGAGGTGCCCTTTCCGTGTCGCGGTGTGCCCAACGTTGTTAGCTCGTGCCGCCCCGTGCGGCAACAAATGGGCAACAAATGCCACTCGCTCGGCAACTGTACCACAGGCAACGAGTGTATTTTGAGATCAAATCCGTCGTACCCGCACGGGGAGTCGAACCCCGGTTACCACCTTGAAAGGGTGGTGTCCTCACCGCTAGACGATGCGGGCGCGACCGCCAATCTTAGGTTCGTGCGGGTGGGCCGTCACCGGCCGCGAAGCGAACTCAGCGCGCCGGTATACTCGCGGCATGCCAATCCGTGAGATCGTCGGCAAGACGGTGGGCTTCGGTCTCGTGGCCGCTGCGCTCATCGTCGGGGGCATCCTCGACCTGCTCGGTGGCCACGTCTACAACGACTACCTGAACACGGCGCTCGGCATCATCCTGATCCTGATGGGCCTGGGCACCGGCGGGCTCGGCCTCTTCCTCATCGTGGGCATCCTTTATGAGGAGCGGTTGCGGCGTCAGGACGAAGAGGTGCATGTCACGCCGCGCGGCACCCCCCTGGCTCCGCCTCCGCCGTGGGGGATGGCCGATGTCGGCAAGCCGTCAGGAGTGATCCGGGTCGGAGATGCGGCCACATCGTCGGGCAGCGGCGGATCACCGCGCGTGATGTCCGTGGTGGTCTCCAACCTCGACGCTCCGATGCTGATCGTCGGGTTGCTGGCGTGGACCATCCTGACTCTCGTGCTCTTCGCGCCGCACTGAGGTTGTCCTAGTGCCGGACGCGCGGGTTCGGACCCGTTTCGCGCCTTCACCAACCGGCGCGCTGCACTTCGGCTCTGTCCGGACGGCCCTCTTCGCGTGGCTCACCGCACGCCATGCCGGCGGCGACATCATCGTGCGCATCGAGGACACCGACCAGGAGCGGTACATCCCCGGTACCGAGGCGCTCATCCTCGAGACCCTGAGCTGGCTGGGGCTGGACTGGAACGAAGGCCCCGAGGTCGGCGGTCCGCACGACCCGTACATCCAGTCACTGCGCATCGCCATCTACCGGGAGCACGCGAATACGCTCGTCGCCGGCGGCAATGCGTACTGGTGCACGTGCACTCCGGCCCGGCTGGCGGCGATGCGCGATGCGCAGCGCGCACAGTCGAAACCGACGCGCTATGACCGGCGATGCCTCGCCCGTCAGGCTGAGGTGGCGCAGGAGCGCGCGAACGGCATGGCGGCGGTGGTGCGGCTGCTCATGCCGGAAGGGGTCACCGAGTGGGACGACCTCGTCCGCGGGCACGTGAGCTTCAACAACTCGGACATCGACGACCAGATCCTCCTCAAATCCGACGGGTTTCCGACGTACCACCTTGCGGTGGTCGTCGACGATCACCTGATGGAGGTCAGCCATGTGATCCGCTCCGACGAGTGGATCCCGTCGACCCCGAAGCACCTGGCGCTGTATGCGGCATTCGGCTGGGACGCCCCGAGCTTCGCGCACGTGCCGGCGGTGCTCGGACCGGATCATCAGAAGCTCAGCAAGCGCCGTGGCGCACGCAACGTCCTCGAGTACGGCGAGCTCGGCTACCTGCCGTCAGCGATCGTCAACGCCATCGCGCTCCTCGGGTGGTCCTCGGGGGACGAGCAGGAGGTCTTCACACCCGAAGAGCTCTGCGAACGATTCACGCTCGATCGTGTCAACTCCGCCGCGGCGATCTTCGATCCGAAGCGACTCGACGATCTGAACGGCATCCATATCCGGCGCATGAGCACCGACGAGCTGGTCGAGGGGCTCGAATTCCATCTCCCGGGCACGAGCAAGGAGACGAGGCGACAGCTCATACCGCTGCTCCGCGAGCGGATGGTGACCCTGGGCGATGCGACCCGACTCTGCGCACCGCTCCTCGGTGAGATCACGCTCGACGCCGACGTCGAATTCCCGCCGAAGAAGGTCGACCAGGCGACCGCTGTGGCGATGATCGACGCCTGTATGGCGGCGATCGAGGCGGGCGGTCTCGAGGACCAGCCGGCGCTCCTCGAGCAGCTTCGCGCCGTTGGCGAGAGCCGAGGCGTGAAGGCCCGGGATGCGTTTCGTGTTCTCTACGTCGCCGTCCTCGGCACCGCTGCCGGACTGCCGGTGATCGAAGCCATGGCGTTTCTCGGCAAGGAGAAGTCGCTGCAGCGTCTTCGCGAGGCGCGCGCCCGGCTGGGCTGACCTGCGGTCCGGGATTCAGAGCCCCGGGCCGTCGATCTTCGAGCCCGCGTGACGCTCAACCGTCTTGGGGCGGCGTGCGGGCTCGTGCCGGTGCGCGGTCGGCGCATGCGGGTGTGGCGCGCGGTGCGAGCGCGCTGCGGGTGCCGCGGGGGCATGCGCCTCGTGGCGTGGAGCCGGGGGCGCAGGTGCTGACGGATGGGGTGCGACCGGTGCGGGTGCAGCCGGTGCCGGCTCGTGGTGAGCGCCGTGGTTCAGGGACGACCTGATGCGGCCGCCGAGGCGTTCCGCGAGGTGCAGGGCGGCGAGGTCCAAACCGGTTGCGTGACCCGCGACGGCGACGCCGACCACGATCGCGCTCAGCGGCCAGAGCCCGGAGAACAGTGAGAGCCCCGAAAGGACACCGAAGGCGGCAAGGATGGGGTGGCGGCGGACGTACGACGGCGGCGCGGTAGCCGGTGTCGGGGTGGTTGAGCGGTCGTCTGTGATGGGCATGTCACGAGGCTATGTGACAGCCTCGGACGGTACGCGGACCAAACCCCAATTCAGGTCTGACATCGCTGTTCCGGTGTCGTTACCACGCTGTGACGCTCCCGTGGACAGACGCAGCCGGATGTCGCGACACAATCGAACCGCCGGTCTAGGGGGACGGACCGAAGGTCTGACAGGAGGTCTGTGCAAGTGCTCAGGGGACAGCCGCGTCGTGACGTGACATGAGTGAGATGACGGTGGCGCATCCACCGGTTCTCATGGCACGAGCGCGCGCCCGGATCGGCGGGCTCAACGGTCCCCAGCGACTTCTCGTCTTCTCGGTCTTCCTGGGACTGATCGGCGCCGCACTCTGGTTGCTGCCGCTGCACGATGCCCACCGGGTCACGGTCATGGCGGCTATCCCCTGGTGGGTGGAGCTGGCCATCTGCTACGTGACCAGCCTGCTCTATGTGCAGGTGCGTGTCCATCGCGCGGTCTCCACGCTCTCGCTGACGGAGATTCCGGTTGCGATCGGCCTGTTCCTCGTCGACCCGCATCAACTGCTCGTGTGCTACGTCGTCGGTGTCCTCCTGGCCAGCTGGACCCGCCAGCGTCGCATCCGCTGGGTCAAGGATTTCGCCAACGCGGCGCTCGACGTCGTGTACATCGGGGTCGCCGTCCTCGTCTTCAACGCAATCGGACCGGTCGCATCCGATCCGCTCGCGGTGCACAGCATCGTCGCCTTCGCCGCAGCGATGATCGCGGCCGGCTGGTTCGTATACCCGATCGCACTCAACGTCGGCACGACGATCGCGCAGGGACGGCTCAACGTCGGCGAAGTGGCTCGCGCCTACCTGTTCCAGCTCATCGCGACCACCACCAACGCGTCGCTCGGCATCGTGGCGCTGATGATCCTGGCGACGCGCCCGGTCCTGGCCTTCGCACTCGTTCCACCGGTGATCCTCGTGCTCGCCGGGCAGATTGCCGCAGGCGAGAGTCAGCGTCGTGCCGACCGCAACGAGTTCCTCTACCGGACCACCGAGATCCTGCACTCGACACGTCAGGTCGGCGAGCGGGCGGGCGAGCTCTTGAACGGCATCACCAAGATGTTCGGGGTCGAGCGCGCCGAGCTCGTCGTCATCCCGGAGGTGCGTGGGCCGGCGGTCCGTTTCAGCTCCACCGGCGACGACGAGCACGCGCAGGCCACAACGTCCGACCTGACCTTCGCCGAGCAGGAGGTGCTCAACGAGCTGCGCACCAACGCGATCCTGACCGGGTCGATGGCGCGGGACCAGCCGCTCGGGCTGGCACTTGCCGAACGCTCCGCCGGCGCTGGAACGGTGGTGGTGCTGCGCGGGCTCGAGGGCCCGCAGGGCATGCTCTTGCTGCTCAACCCGACCCGTGGCGTGAAGTTCGGAACGCACGAGCAGAACCTGCTCAGCACCGTCGCCGGGCTCATCAGCGTCGCGCTCGAGAACGGCCAGCTCGCCGAGGCGATCAAGGCGATGTCGGTCGAGAAGGCCGAGCTGGCGCGCCGCGCTTTCTACGACCCGCTCACGCAGATCGCGAACCGCTCCCTGTTCATCGAGACGGTGGCAACCTCGCTGTCGCAGCTCGCCACCTCGCAGCGCCCGGTTGCGGTGATGTTCATCGACCTCGACGGTTTCAAGGAGATCAACGACAACTTCGGCCATGCGGTGGGCGACCGGGTGCTCAGCGCGGTGGCCGCGCGCCTTCGCGTCCAGGTGCGCAAGCTCGACCTTGCCGCGCGACTCGGTGGTGACGAGTTCGGCATGCTCCTTGACGGAATGCGCCACTTCAGCGATGCGGCCGTCGTCGCCGGCCGGATCATCGAGACCCTGCGCCGGCCGATCCCGATGGGAGACGCGATGATCACCATCGGCGCGAGCGTCGGTGTCGCCGTTGTCGAGGACGCGGCTGATGCACCCGAGCCTGAGGAGCTCATGCGCCGTGCGGACATGGCGATGTATCTCGCCAAGCGCCAGGGCAAGAATCGCTTCGTGGTATTCGACGAGACCGCCCGGACCCCGGTGATCGCGCGGACTCCCGAACCGGTGCACCAGGTCGCCAGCTGAGGGCGATGGCGGCTGCAACTACGATGGGTGCAACTACGATGGGCGTGTGACATCGCCGCGCTGCCTGTCGATCGCAACGTCCGATTCCGGCGGTGGGGCCGGGATCCAGGCTGACCTCAAGGGATTCGCCGCGGCCGGGTGCCATGGCATGACCGCGATCGTCGGGGTCACGGCGCAGAACACCACCGCGATCCTGGCCACTTACGAGCTGCCCGTCTGGATCATCACGGCGCAGCTCGAAGCCGTCTACGACGATATCGGGGTCGATGCCGCCAAGACTGGGGCCCTGCTGTCGGCTGAGATCATCGTCGCGGTGGCGGACTTTCTCCGAACCCACCCGACGCCACTCGTGGTCGATCCCGTCCTTCGAGCCAGCACCGGGAGGGCGCTGCTCGATCCCGCAGCGGTCGACGTCCTGATCGGTTCCCTGCTCCCCCTGGCGACGGTGGTGACGCCCAACCTCGCCGAAGCCCGGGTGCTCGCAGGCGGCGACGGCGACCGCCACGCGCTCGCCGAGCGGATCGTTGCCCGTGGCGCCCGCGCGGTGGTCATCACCGGTGGTGATGGCGTTGGCTCAGACCTGCTCTTCGACGGTACTGAACACGTCGAGATCCCGATCACATGGGTGGAGGGGACCGCGACCCATGGCACCGGGTGTACTCATTCCGCGACCCTGGCCGCCGAGCTCGGACAGGGAACGCCGCTCGCCGACGCCGCCCGCCGCGCTGCCGCGGT
>PKWB01000144.1 GCA_003131685.1 Candidatus Dormiibacterota bacterium | reverse complement strand
CCTGAAGCCCATGAACTGCCCGATGCACATCCTCATCTATCGGAGCAGGATGCGCTCGTATCGCGAATTGCCGTTGCGGCTCTTCGAGTTCGGCAGCGTGTATCGGTACGAGAAGTCGGGCGTGATCCACGGGCTCACACGGGTTCGCGGGCTCACCATGGACGACGCGCACATCTTCTGCGCGCGCGAGCAGATGATGGACGAGCTCATCTCGCTGCTCGACTTCACGCTCGCCCTGTTGCGCGATTTCGGTCTCACCAACTTCTACCTGGAGCTCTCGACCCGCCCCGAGCACAAGGCGGTCGGCGCCATAGAGGAGTGGGACGTCGCAACCAACGCGCTGCGTCAGGCCGCGGAAGGCCGCAACCTGGAGCTCGTCCTCGACGAGGGTGGTGGCGCGTTCTATGGACCCAAGATCTCGGTGCAGGCGCGAGACGCGATCGGCCGGACATGGCAGATGTCGACCATCCAGGTGGACTTCCAGTTCCCGCAGCGATTCGACCTGCACTTCATCGATGACACCGGCGCCGAGCAGCAACCGATCATGATCCATCGCGCGCTCTTCGGATCCATCGAGCGCTTCTTCGGCATCCTGCTCGAGCACTACGCCGGTCACTTCCCGCTCTGGCTCGCGCCCGTGCAGTGCGCGCTCGTCCCCGTCCAGGACGACAGCGAGGAGGTGATGGCCTACATCAGGAGTCTGGCTTCGAGCATGCGCGATCGCGGGTTGCGCGCGTCCATCGACGAGCGTCACGGCGAACGCATGCAGGCACGCGTGCGCGATGCGGAGCTCAAGCGCATTCCGTACGTCGTGGTCATCGGCAAACGCGATGTCGAGCGCGGCGATGGGATGGTCCGCGTCCGTGATGTCCGTCGCAACGTCCAGGAGGACGTCGCGACCGGCGAGCTCATCGATCGCCTGGCCGCCGAGGTGAGCGAGCGGCGTCCCGAGTGAGACGGCCCCTGCCGCGCAGCGCGCCGGACCTGCTCGCGACTCATGCGCCGCTTCGCGGCGAGGCCAAGCTCCGCGCCGCGCTCGCCGGCTTCGACGTGCGCGTGTCCGGCAGGGTCTGTCTCGATCTCGGCGCCGCGGCCGGGGGATTCACGCGAGTCCTCCTCGAGGCGGGCGCTTCACGCGTGTACGCGGTCGACGCCGGCTTCGGTCAGCTCCTCGGATCGCTCCGCCAGGATCCACGCGTCGTCAATCTCGAGGCCACCAATGTCGCCGCCCTCGACGGACACCTCGTGCCCGAACCGATCGATCTGGTGACCATCGACGTCTCATATCTGGCGCTGGCCGCCGCGGTCGCCCAGCTCGACCCCCTCACGATCGCGCCGGGTGCCGACCTGATCGGGCTGGTCAAGCCGATGTTCGAGCTGCGCCTCGCGACGGCTCCCACCGACCCGATGCTCGTCGATGCCGCGACCGAGCGTGCGGCGGCGGGCATCGTCGCTGCCGGGTGGCAGGTCATCGGCAGCATGGCGTCGCCGGTGCTCGGCGGGCGAGGGGCGGTCGAGGCCCTGGTCCACGCCCGGCGATCACCATGACGGCGCAGCAGGTTTGGGCCTCGCGCGAGCGTGTTATATTCAGCGCCCGACGCCCGACATGGGCGCCGCAAAGCAGGACCGCCAGGTGCGGCCCTCACCTTCCGGGCTTGCCTTGAAGGTCCAGCACCCGAACCCTGGATAGCGGAACCGCTGTCCAGTTTTTTATATCCACAAGGAGGCCGCGCCGATCGCATTCCGAGAGCTCAGGGTCAACGACCAGATCCGCATCCCCACTGTCCGTCTCTTCGATGACACCACCGGCGAGCAGTTGGGAATCGTCACCATCGAGCGGGCGCGAGAGCTCGCAGCGCAGCGTGAACTGGACCTGGTCGAGGTGGCTCCCCAGGCCCAACCACCGGTGTGCCGTCTCATGGACTACGGGCGCTTCAAGTTCGAAGCCCTGAAGAAGGAGAAGGAAAGCCGAAAAGAGCACAACACCATCAACGTCAAGGAGATGAAGCTGCGTCCGAAGATCTCGGAGCATGACTTCCAGACCAAGTTCGGGTCGGTGCGTCACTTCCTTCATGACGGCGACAAGGTCAAGCTCACGATCATGTTCCGCGGACGCGAGATGGTGCACCAGGAGTACGGACGCAAGCTGCTCGACCGGATGGCCGAGGAACTGAAAGAGGTGGCGATCATCGAGCGGACCCCGCTCGTCGAGGGCCGCAACATGATCATGATCATGAGCCCGCTCAACAAGAAGCACGCGAAAGGCGACCAGCACAGCAATGATCGGCGTCCGATGCAGGAAGTGGAGGTGAGCGTCACCGTTCCGGNNGGAACCGCCAAGCGGCTCCGCGTCACCTCGACGGGAAAGGTGATGCGGCGCAAGGCGTTTCGCTCGCACTTGCTCGAGCACAAGAGTGCCAAGCGCAAGCGGCAGTACCGGATGCAACACGAGGTGTCTCCGTCGGACCGCCGCAAGGTGATCCGGCTTGCACCCTACCTTTAGGAGAGCGACATGGCCAGAGTGAAGCGTGGGGTGACGGCCAAGGCTCGCCACCGCAAGATCCTCGAGATGGCGGAGGGGATGCAGGGAGCCCGTCACCGGCTCTACAAGAACGCCAACGAGGCGGTCATGCATTCGCTCGCCTACGCGTATCGCGACCGCAAGCAGCGCAAGGGCGACATGCGCACCCTGTGGATCGCGCGCATCAACGCGGCGGCCCGCCAGAACGGCCTTGCCTACAACCAGTTCATGCACGGCCTCAAGGAGGCGGGCGTCGAGGTGAATCGCAAGATGCTCGCCGACATCGCGGTCAAGGACTCGGGCTCGTTTCAGCAGCTCGTCGAAGTCGCCCGGGGCGCCCTCACCAAGGCGTGACCGCCGACCTCCACAGCGTGGCGGCGGAAGCTCTCGAGGCAGTCTCCGCCGCGTCGGACCTCGCCGCGCTCGACGCGGTGCGGACCAGGTACCTCGGACGGGGTGACGGTGAGCTGACGTCCTTCCGGCGAGGTCTCGGCAAGATTCCCGACCCCGATGGGCGCCGTCAGATGGGCCAGATGGTCAACGAGCTCGTCCACCGGGTGGGCGACGCTCTCGACGAGCGACAGCGCGCCATCGAGCGCAGCGCTCGCGCCCAGAGCCTGGAGACGGAGGCGCTCGACCTCACCCGTCCGGCGCCGCCGCTGCGCCGCGGCCGCCTCAGCCCCGTGACCCTGGCCGCTCGAGAGATACGGCGGATCTTCGGCCTGCTCGGCTTCGAAGCGGTCGACGGGCCGGAGGTCGAGTACGACCGCTACAACTTCACGCTGGTCAACCAGCCTCCCGGCCACCCGGCTCGCGATTCCCAGGACACCTTCTACATCGATGACTGGCGGCTGCTCCGGACCCACACCTCGCCGGTGCAGATCCGCAGCATGCTCATCCGGGGAGCGCCCCAGCGGGTGATCGTTCCGGGCAAGACCTACCGGCGCGACCACGATGCGACCCACATGCCGATGTTTCACCAGGTCGAGGCGCTCTGCATCGACGAGCGGATCGCGGTGAGCGATCTCAAGGGCTCGCTCGAGTTCTTCGCGCGCTCCTTCTTCGGCGCGGGATCGGTGCTGCAGTGGCGTCCTCATCACTTCCCGTTCACCGAGCCATCGCTCGAGCTCGAGCTGGCCTGCGTGGTCTGCCACGGCTCCGGCTGCAGCGTGTGCAAGTACAGCGGATGGCTGGAGCTCCTGGGCAGCGGCATGGTCCACCCCCAGGTGCTGCGCAACGGCGGCGTCGACCCGGACCGCTACTCGGGCTTCGCGTTCGGCATGGGCATCGAGCGCGCGGCGATGCTCGCCTGGGGCATTCCCGACATGCGCCTGCTCTACGACAACGACGTCCGCTTCCTCGTTCCCGAGACGGTCACCAAAGGCGCATCCGAGCGATCCACTCCGTGAAGTTCTCGCTGCGGTGGCTGCGCGACTATGCAACGCTCGACGCGCCGGTCGCCACGATTGTGAAGGCGCTCGTCGACACCGGGACGGAGGTCGGTGCCGTCGACGTCGGCGGCGACGGACTGGTTGTCGCCCGGATCGCTGCGGTCGACGCGGTTCCGGGGTCGTCCCACCTGCAGTTCGCCGATCTCGATCTCGGCGGTGACGTGCCGCCGGCGCTGGCCGCCTTCAGCATCGTCCCCGGGACGGTACGGGTGCTGACCGGCGCGCCCAACGTCAAGGCGGACGACCTGGTGCCCTACGCGCCGCCGGGGACGCGACCACCGGCGATGGACGAGCGGCTGGGCGTGAAGACCATCCGCGGCCACAGGTCGCCCGGGATGCTCTGCTCGGCGGTCGAGCTCGGGGTGGGGGAGGACGCCGACGGCATCCTCATCCTCGACGAGGGCAGGCCCGGACAGCCGCTCGGCGAGGTGCTGACCCTCGACACCGTGCTCGACCTGGACATCACCACCAACCGCCCCGACTGTCTGTGCCACGTCGGCATCGCGCGCGAGCTGGCGGCCGCGCTCGGCGAGGCGCTCAACGAACCCGCGACGTCGATCCCCGAGGAGTTCGTCTCGGCGACGTCGGCGGAGCTCCGCGCCCAGGTTCGCGTCGAGGACGCCGAGGGATGCCCGCGCTTCGAGGCCCGGGTCATCGAAGGCATCGTCGTGGGGCCGTCGCCGGGGTGGCTGCGGCAGCGGCTCCGCGCGGTCGGCCTTCGGCCGATCAACAACGTGGTGGACATCACCAACTTCGTCCTTCATGAGCTGGGCCAGCCGCTCCATGCGTTTGACCTCGACCGGTTCGCGGAGGCTGGTGGCGGGAAGACCGCGGACGTCGTGGTGCGCCGGGGACGCGCCGGTGAGCACGTCGTCGATCTCCTCGGCACCGATCGGGCGGTCTCCGATCAGGACATGGTGGTGTGCAGCGGCGAGACCCCGGCCAGCATCGCCGGCATCATCGGCGGGAGCTCGACCGCGGTGAGCGACGGAACCAGGGCCGTGCTGCTGGAGGCCGCCACCTGGGACGGTCCGACCATCCGGGCGACATCCAAGCGGCTCGGGGTTCGCACCGACGCATCGACGCTCTTCGAGAAGGGGTTGAGCGATCGCCTCCCATCGGTCGCGCTCGATCGCGCGGCGGCGCTCATCGCCGAGCTGTCCGGCGGCCACGTTCTCGGGGGCGCGATCGATCAATGGCCGCGGCCACTTCCCGAGCTGGGTCCGATCCAGTTGACGGCGCGCTTCACGGGCGACCTGCTCGGGATTCCGGTCGACGCGACCGAGATTGCGACGACACTCGCCCAGCTCGGGTTCGCAGTCGAGCAGGACGGGGCCACGCTCATCGTCGTGCCTCCGTACTTCCGGCGAGACGTGTCCCTTCCCGAGGACCTCGTCGAAGAGGTCGGGCGGATGCTCGGATACTCGCGGATTCCCAGTACCCTCCCCGGCCGTCGAGTCGAGGTCACCAGGACCGCCTCGCCGCCGCCCGTGGAGGACGGCGTTCGCGACGTCTGCGCCGGCGCCGGCTTCGACGAGGCGATCACACTCGCATTCGTGGGCCCGAGCGATGTCGCGACGCTGCCCGGTCTGGGTCGCGGCCGCACCCCCATTCCGCTGCGCAACCCGCTCAGCGAGGAGTGGAGCGTGATGCGCACCTCCCAGCTCCCACGCCTGTGCGCGGCGCTTGCCGCCAACGTCAACCGCGGCAACGCCGACGTGATGCTCTTCGAGTTGGGCCATGTGTTCTGGGAGGGCGAGCGGGTCGGGCTCGCGCCGGGGTCGACCTCCGACAACGCTGACCTCGAGCTCCCGCCCCTTCCACTCGAGCCGTTGCTCCTGAGCCTCGCAGTCCACGTGTCGAGTGGCTCCGCCGACGACTCGGCCCAGGCTCTCCGCCGGGTGCAGGCGGTTTTCCAGCGCATCACCGAGGATCTCGACGGCGCGCAGCTCCGAGCCGAGCCCTCGCAGGAGGCAGGGCTCCACCCCGGTCGAAGCGCAGCGCTCTCAGTCGCGGGCGTCGCGGTGGGGATTCTTGGCGAGCTCTCCTTCGAGACGGCGGGCGCATTCGAGATCCGGGGTCGGGTCGCGGTCGGCGAGCTGCGCATCGACGCCATCGCTCCCGCGCCGCCGCGGCTCCTGCGATATGCGCAGCCACCACGTTTCCCGGCGATCGTCCAGGATCTCGCGGTCACCGTTCCGGTCGACCGGCGCGCCGGCGACGCCCTCGCCGCTATTCAGGAAGCGAACGAATCGCTGCTCGAGCATGCCGAGCTGTATGACGAGTACCGCGGCCGCGGCCTGCCCCCCGGGAGAAAGGGCTGGACGTTCCGCCTGACGTTCCGGGCGCAGGATCGAACCCTGACGGGGGACGAAGCCCAGCGGGCGCAGGATGCGATCGCGACGGCCCTGGCGCAACGATGCGACGCGGAGATCCGCCGGTAGCCGAGCCACCGCGAGCATGGTTCGCGCGGCCGACCGAGGAGGTCGCCCGCGACCTGGTCGGTTGCTCGCTCGTGGTGGATGGGGGAACGGCGAGCGCAGTGGTCGCGCGGATCGTCGAGACCGAGGCGTACCTGGGGACGAGCGATCCGGCGTCGCACGCCTACCGAGGTCCGACGCCCCGATCGCGTGTGATGTTCGGCCCGGCGGCGCACCTCTATGTCTACTTCACATATGGCGTGCACCACTGTGCCAACGTGGTCACCGAAACGGACGGGGTCGCCGGCGCGGTGCTCCTGCGCGCGGCTTCGGTGGAGGAGGGTCTGCAAACGGTGACGACCCGGCGAGGCGACACCGTCACCCAACCAGCGCTGCTCCGCGGTCCGGGCAACCTCTGCCGTGGTCTGGGAATCACCCGTGCCGACGACGGCATCGACCTCCTCGATCCGCATTCGAGAGTCCACATCGATCGACGTGCCGGCTCGCCGCCTATCGTCGTGGGGAAGCGCGTCGGGCTCCGGCACGCTGCCGACCGCCCGCTGCGGTTCAGCTGGCTCGGCGATCCCGCGGTTTCGCGACCCGTCCCTCGCGAGCCGGTCGAGACCCTGACGAGCGGACAAAGGAAGGGGCCGGACTGAGCCGGCCCCTCGGATCAATTCACCGTATTGATACGGCAGCCCGGTAAAAATTCCCAGGCCTTTTGTGGCACCGCAACCGGTGCCGGGTTCGGGGAAACGCCCGGCGCGAACACCCAGCCCACACAACGCGCACTCGCCCGCTAACGGGCCGACCCGGGGGACGCCGATTGCCCAGCGACCTCGACGGGGGCGCCGATGGTTGTGTGATCAGGGGCCCGTCAACCGGGCCTCAACCCTCCGCTCGGCCGTGCCGGAAACGCTGCCAGACGGTTCGCAACATTGGTATGGCTACCTCCGTCTGAATGCCGATGCTATCGATAACCATAGACCTGTCGGCGGCGGACGGCAAGGTGCGTGAAGCCTAGACTGGGCTCCAGGCTGCGCTAGAATCGGAACGCCTGTTCGTCTCGGAGGATCCATGTCCGGTCACAGCAAGTGGGCTGGAATCAAACACAAGAAAGCCATCGTCGATGCTCGTCGCGGCCAGGTGTTCACCAAGGTCACGCGCGAGCTGACCGTCGCCGCCCGCGAGGGCGGCCCTGACGTCGAGGGCAATTTCCGGCTGCGCCTCGCAATGCAGAAGGCGCGCGAGGTGAACATGCCCGCGGACAACATCGAGCGCGCAATCCAGCGCGGTGCCGGCGGCAAGGACGGTGTGCAGCTCGAAGAGGTTCGCTACGAGGGCTACGGCCCGCACGGCGTCGCAGTGATGGTCGACACGCTCACCGACAACCGCAACCGCACCGTCGCGGGCATTCGCAACGCCTTCACCCGCTCTGGTGGCGCGCTCGGCGAGGCGAACAGCGTCGCCTGGATGTTCAACCAGCAGGGGGTCATCACCGTCGAGGCGGGCAAGCGCGACCCGGAGGAGCTGGCGCTCGAGCTGCTCGATGCGGTCGACGTCGGCGAGGAGGGCGACGTCAGCGTGGACGGCGACGAGGTGGTCGTGACCATGGGTCCGTCTCGCTTCGAAGCGGTGAGACGCACGCTCGAGGACCGAGGTTATTCGGTGGACTCGGCGGAGGTGACCATGAATCCCACCACGTCGGTGCCGCTCGACGCGTCCCAGGCTCGTCAGGTGCTGCGGCTCCTCGACGGTCTCGAGGAGCACGACGACGTCCAGCAGGTGTACGCCAACGCCGAGATACCGGACGACGTCCTTGACGCTGTCAGCTGACCGCGTCGCGCTCCAGCGCGGATGAGGGTCCTCTGAATGAGAGTCTTGGGGGTCGACCCAGGGCTGGCGCGCACCGGCGTGGCCATCGTCGAGGGCACCCCAGGACACCTCGTGCTGATCCATGCGGCCTGCCTCGAAACCGTGCCGCAGACCAGTGAGGCGATGCGGCTCGCGATCCTCTTCGACCTGGTCGTCGATGCGTGCATCTCGCTGCGACCAGAGGTCGCAGCTGTTGAGGAGTTGTTCTTCTCGACTAACCGGCGCACGGCGATGCGTGTCAGCGAGGCCCGCGGTGTCGTGCTCTGCGCGCTGGCTCGCGAAGGTGTCGCAATCGCCGAGTACACCCCGACGCAGGTGAAGGAAGCCGTGTGCGGGTATGGCGCGGCGCGCAAGCCGCAGGTCGCGCGCATGGTCGCCAATCTCCTTGGCGTGCCTGAGATTCCGGGCCACGACGACGTCGCCGATGCGTGCGCGGTTGCGGTGTGCCACCACCATCGCGGACGTCTCGGTGCGGTAACCCGTCGGGCGCGAGACCACCGCGAGAGCCCTCTGGACGTCGCGGTGACCCGCGCTCGCGCGGCACTGGTGCGCAGCGCTCCATGATCGCGCTCATACGCGGTGAGCTCGTCCAGCTCGGGGACGACCACGTCGTCATCGACACCGGGGGTGTCGGGTACGAGGTGTTCTGCCATCTGCGCACCATCGCCACGCTGCACACGTCGCGCGACTCGGCGGTGACTTTGTATGTGCACACGAGCGTCAGCGCAGACGCGATCCGCCTCTACGGTTTCGCCACGCAGGATGAACTCCGACTCTTTCGCCTCCTCATCGGCGTCGAACGCATCGGCCCGAAGGCAGCGCTTGGCATCCTCGGACGGGCGGAGCTCCCGACGCTGGTGCGCGCCATCGGCGAAGGAGACGTCGCACTCGTCGCTACCGTTCCCGGCATCGGACGCAAGACCGCCGAGCGCGTGATCCTCGAGTTGCGCGACAAGGTAGCCTCGCTCGAACCACCTGGGACGCAGCACCTCGCCGCAACCGGTGAGAGCCAGGCGGTGGCCGCCGCGATCGCCGGGCTCGTCGGTCTTGGCTTCCGGGAGTCCGAAGCCCGCAACGCGGTCGCCGCCATCGCCGTCGACGGTGACGGGCACGATGTTGCCGACCTGGTCGGCGCCGCGCTCCGCCGGCTCGACACCGCGGGTGCCGCGAGATGAGCGACGAGCGCGTGGTCAGCCCCGAGGAGCTCGAAGCCGAGCGCGTCGCCGACACGGCTTTGCGACCGCGTTCGCTCGACGACTTCGTCGGCCAGGACGCCATCAAGAACCAGGTCCGCATCCTGGTGGAGGCGGCACGCCAGCGCGGCGATGCTCTCGACCACGTGCTCCTCTATGGCCCGCCGGGGCTTGGCAAGACGACGCTGGCCCAGATCATCGCGGTGGAGATGGGGGTGAACATCCGCCTCACCAGCGGTCCGGCGCTCGAGCACCAGGGCATGCTCGCCTCGATCCTCACCAGCCTCGAGGAGCGCGATGTGTTCTTCATCGACGAGGTGCACCGCCTCAACCGTGCGGTGGAAGAGGCGCTCTACCCGGCGATGGAGGACCTCGCCTTCGACTTCGTCGCGGGCAAGGGCGCGGGCGCGCAAACGCTTCGGCTCACGCTCAATCGGTTCACCGTGATCGCGGCGACGACACGAGCCGGTGCGCTGGGTGCACCGCTTCGCGACCGGTTCGGGGTCACCTTCCGTCTCGACTTCTACGAGGTCGACGACCTGGTGGCCATCGCCAACCGCTCGGCGCGCCTGCTCGGTATCGACCTCGACGCGGAGGGCGCGGCGATGATCGCGAGACGCGCCCGAGGGACGCCACGGATCGTCAACCGGCTGCTTCGCCGTGCGCGTGACTACGCCCAGGTGCGCGCCGCGGGGCGCATCGACGTCGACGTCGCGACCGCCGCGCTCGACGTGCTCGGCGTCGATTCGATCGGTCTGGACGAGCTCGACCGGCGCGTGCTCGGCGTGCTCTGCGGGACGCTCGGCGGTCACGCGGTTGGTGTTCAGACGATCGCGGTGAGCGTCCAGGAGGACCCGGACACCATCGAGGACGTGGTCGAGCCGTTCCTCATCCGGCGCGGGCTGCTGGCCCGAACCCTGCGGGGCCGTCTCGCGACCGCCTCCGCCTACCAGCATCTCGGCCTGTCCGTTCCAGCCGGCGCTCCAGGTGCGGCGGAGGCGCAGACCGCGCTCTTCGAGCATTGAGGTCGTCCGACTTCGACTACTCGCTCCCGGCGGAGCGCATCGCGCAGGAGCCCCTCGCCGAGCGCGACGCCTCGCGGCTGCTCCATCTGCTTCCGGGCGGCACCCTGGAGGACCGCCGGTTTCTCGACCTGCCCGAGCTGCTGCGCCGGGGCGACCTCCTGGTCGTCAATGACACACGGGTGCGGCGCGCGCGCCTCACCGGTATCGACCAGTCGGGGCAGGAGATGGAGTTGCTCGTTCTCGCGCGCGAAGCGGGGGGTTCGTATCAATGTCTCGCTCGTCCCGCCCGGCTGGCCACGCCGGGAGCCGTGATCACCATCGGATCGGATCTCAGGGCCACCGTCACCGGGGTCTCGGCGATGCACCGAGGCGGACGCATGGTCGCCTTCGACAGCGACGACCCCGACCGCGCGATCGAGCGGGCGGGGGTGGCGCCGCTCCCCCCATACATACATACCGAGCTCCACGACCCGGAGCGGTACCAGACCACCTACGCCACCGGTGACCCGGAATCCGCGGCCGCGCCGACGGCCGGCCTGCATTTCACACCATCCGTGATCGAGCGGCTCCGCGGGGCAGGCATCGGATGGGCAACGCTCCGGCTCGACGTCGGGCTCGCGACCTTCGCTCCGATTCGCACCAAGCGCGTCGAGGATCACCCGATGCACGAGGAGCGATACGTGCTTTCGCACGGCACGGTGCGCGCGATCGAGGAGACGCGTCGCGGTGGGGGCCGCGTGGTCGCGGTCGGGACCACTGTGGTTCGTGTGCTCGAGACATGCGCGCGCGATGGGCATCTCCGCGCCGGGGCCGGTGCAACCAGCCTGTTCATCCACCCCGGCCACCCCTTTCGCGCCATCGACGGTTTGCTGACCAACTTTCATCAGCCACGATCGTCACTCCTGGTGCTGCTCGCCGCGTTCGTCGGTGACCAACGCTGGCGGGACGCGTACGCCCACGCGCTCACCACGGGCTATCGGTTCCTGTCGCTCGGCGATTGCATGCTCTGCTGGCACGCGCAGTGACCGCGTTCGTGGTGGGTGTCTGCGACGCTGCCGCGCGCACCGGCACGCTCACGACGGCGCACGGCACGGTGCGCACCCCGGCGTTCATGCCGGTCGGAACCCATGCCACGGTGAAAGCGCTGCATCCCGATGAGGTGCGCGCCACCGGCGTTGACATCCTGCTCTGCAACGCATATCACCTCGCGCTTCGCCCCGGCATCGACCTCATCGAGCGCGCCGGCGGCCTGCATCGCTTCATGGGCTGGGACCATCCGATCCTCACCGACAGCGGCGGATACCAGCTGGTCAGCCTGGTCGAGGTTGCGACCGTCGACGACGACGGCGCCGTCTTTGTCTCGCCATACGACGGCTCGCGGCTCCGGGTCACGCCCGAAGAAGCGGTGCGCAACCAGGCCCGCCTCGGGGCGGACGTGGTCATGTGCCTGGACCACCCGGTCGCGCATGGCACCGCGCCGGACGTCGCTGCCGAGGCGACCGAGCGCACGCACCGCTGGGCGGAGCGCTGCCGGGCGGCGCACCCGGGCGAGGGTCGCCTGCTCTTCGGCATCGCCCAGGGAGGCTTTGATTCGGAGGCGCGCGGCGACTCGGCGCGATTCATGTCCGCGCTCGATTTCGACGGCGTGGCGATCGGGGGACTCTCGGTGGGGGAGCCGGTGGAGACCATGCTGGCCATGACCGCTGCGAGCGTCGCCGAGCTGGCTGCCGACCGTCCCCGCTACTTCATGGGGCTGGGGACGGATTCCGAGCTGCTCGCGGCGGTCGGCCTCGGGGTGGACATGTTCGACTGCGTCGTCCCCACGCGCCTGGCGCGCAATGGCAGCGCGATGACCCCCGACGGGCGATTGTCACTGCGCAACGCCGCCGCCCGCGATGAGCTCGGGCCCATCGATCCGGACTGCCCGTGTGCCGCGTGTGCCGGCTTCTCACGCGCCTACCTGCGACACCTCTTCCAGTCGGGCGAGATCCTGGCCCACCGTCTGGTGAGCCTGCACAACATCACCCATCTCGCCAGGCTGATGGACGGAGCCCGGTCGGCGATCCGAGAGGGGCGATTCACCGAGTTCCGGGCTGAGCGAGATGGCCGGCTCCTCTCGATGCCCCGGTAGACTGCAGCACAGGTGTTCAGGATCACGCGTTTTCGCCTTGCTGTCGTCCTCCTCGTGGTGGTGGGCGCCTTCTTCATCGACGGCTACAGCCTCATCTACCGGTATCTCGTCGTCCACCAGCCGCTCGGCACGACGCTGACGTCGGTGCCGACGTTCCTGGGACGGCAGCTCTACATCCACAAGGGCCTCGACCTCCAGGGCGGCACCGAGCTGACCATCGAGATCTGTCATGGGCTCGACAACCCCACCCCCGATTGCCGCAACGGCCCGCCAAACGGCGCCACGCTGCAACAGGCGCAGCAGGCCACCATCCCCATCATCGACCTGCGCGTCAACTCACTCGGCGTATCCGAGGCGAGCGTGCAGGCGCAGGGAGACGACCAGATCCTCGTGCAGCTACCGGGGGTCAGCCTGCAGCAGGCCGTGCAGACCATCGGCACCACCTCGCGGCTCTACTTCGCCACCCCCGTGCCCGGAGCCCCGACGATTCCGCCGAGCGCGACCCTGATCAGCGACCAGCAGGGGCACTATGACACCGCCCAATTCGGCAACACGCTGGACTACCCGACCGGGTACCACTGGAAGATCGACAACAGCCTCGACGCAACCGATGTCAACTCGGCGACGGTGGGAACCGACGCGAATACCGGGGCGATCACGGTCAACATCAACTTCAACCAGGCAGGCGCCAATGAGTGGTCGAAGATCACCACGGCCGCCTACAACCAGTACCTGACCAACACCACCAATCCGCCTCCCACGTCGCAGATCGCCATCTTCCTGGACAACGACGTCCTGACCGCTCCGGTCGTCACCGGCGGCGGCCAGAGCAATCAGACCCAGATCACGGGCAACTTCACCTCCGACTCGGCGACCCAGCTCGCCAGCCTGATCAGCGCCGGCGCGCTCCCCGCCGAGATCACCACGGTCGCAAGCACGTCGGTGAGCGCGACGCTCGGTCAGCAGTCGGTGACCCTGAGCCTCGTCGCCGGCGCGATCGGCCTGCTGATCGTGGTGATCTTCATGATCGGGTACTACCGCTTTCCGGGCCTGCTCGCGACCGTCGCCCTCCTGGTCTACGCGGCGATCGTGCTCGCGCTCTTCAAGCTGATCCCGGTGACCCTGTCCCTGGCGGGACTGGCGGGCTTCGTCCTGAGCGTCGGTATGGCGGTGGACGCCAACGTGCTCATCTTCGAGAGAACACGAGACGAATTACGCCATGGGCGAAGCGTGCCTTTGGCGGTCGAGACCGGCTTCCGGCGCGCATTTCCTGCCATTCGTGACAGCAACATCTCGACGCTCATCACCTGCGGGATCCTGGCGATCTTCGGCACCGACGTCATCCGCGGATTCGCGATCACCCTGGCGATCGGTGTCATCGTCTCCTTCTTCACGGCGATCACGATCACGCGGTCACTGTTCGCCTGGGTGCTCACCTGGAGGATCGGACGTGACCCGCGGCTGTACACGGAGATCCACGAGGAGTTCGCCGAGGCGCCGCCCAGAGGCCGGTTCGACATCGTCAAGAATCGCAACTGGTATTTCCTCGGATCGCTGGCGGTCATCATCCCGGGCATCCTCGCGATTCTGTTCTGGGGCTTCAACCTCGGCATCGACTTCAAGGGCGGCAACGTCATCGACGTCGGCCTCTCAAAGCCGGCCACCCAGGCGCAGGTCGCCGCGGTCATGGACAAGGACTTCGCGGCACTGCGGCCGCAGGTCCAGGCTGAGGGGACCAGCGGCAATCAGGCGAGTCACTTCGCCATCTCCACGCTGCCGTCGGACAGCGAGCAGTTGCTCCAGATCCAGAACACCCTCAACAGCAACTTCACGATCGCCACCAACCTGAGCACGCATCAACCGGATATCAGCGTGCAGCAGGTGGGCCCGACGATCGCGGCCAGCCTGGTGACCGGCGCGATCATCATGATCATCGTCGCCGCCGGGGCGATCGCCGTGTACCTCGCGTTCGCGTTCCGGCGGCAGCGCGCGATATCCCCATGGCGCTTCAGCGCATGCGCGTTCTTCAAATTGCTCCACGACGTCTTCGTTCTCGCCGGGATCTGGGCGATCCTCGGGCACTTCACGAACTTAGGTCAGGTCGACTCGC
>PKWB01000135.1:177-8190 GCA_003131685.1 Candidatus Dormiibacterota bacterium | reverse complement strand
GTCGTCGATGAGCAGGACGTCGACACCCCGGTAGCGCATCCGGAACTCGGCGGGACGGTTCTCGACGATCGAGGCGACCATCTCGTTCATGAATTTCTCGGAGGTGACGTAGGCCACCTTCGCGTTTNNCGTAGAGGAAGAGCGGGTTGTACGCCTTGCCCGGCGCCTCGGCCACCGCCCGGCAGGCGGCATGTGCGAACCGGCTCGAATTGCCGACGACGAAGGTGCTGAAGGTGAATGCGGGGTTGAGCCGTGAATCGTTGGCACCGTCCTCGGGCTCGCTCACCTGCGCGTAGGTCGGATCCGGGACGTTGGGTGGCGCCTCCGGCGGTGGCGACCGCTCCGGGTCGACCGTGATGATCACCTCGCAGTCGCGGCCGAGCACCCCCGAGAGGGTCTCGCGGATCAGCGGGACGTAGCGCTCACTGACCCAGTCGCGGGCGAACATGGTCGGCACACCAACTGTGAACGTGTGGCCGTCGGAGTCCACGAGAACGGCGTTGGCCAGCCATGCCTCGTAGCCGGGGCGGACCACCTGGAATCGGAGCTCTTCCTGCGCAACCTGCCAGAGCTGCTGCGGATCCATGCTCGCAGTCGAATTCCCGCTTTCCAGGACGGGTTCCACCCGTGGCGCCTGGTCACCGACGACACCCACACCGGCTGTTCGATCCACTGGTTCCTCGCCTTGGCCTGCCGATTACAGCGCAGTTATCCACAGCTTGTACACATCGGTGGATAAATGCTTGGCCGCTGGTGGCCGGGGGGCTTGGTGAGACGTGTGGAAAAGGCTTCCCGCTCCCGCTGCAGCCTGGCGAGTCTAACAATGCACAGCCCCGGTCACAAGTGGAGCGAGCGCACCACGGTCCTGTGATCTCGCGACGGCAACTCCAGACGGATGAAGGGCGGTCGACCGTCGCCTTGGTATACTCGCGACGCAACCCCGTCGGGCTCAGCGGTGCCCAGAGCGCCCCCGACGCGATCAATGTCTCGGAGAGACGGCCATCAAGCGGACGTACCAGCCCAAGAAGAAGTACCGGCGTAAGACGCACGGCTTTCGCATACGCATGGCGACGCCGGGCGGACGCCAGGTGCTCAAGGCACGCCGTCGGAAGGGCCGCAAGCGCCTGACTCCGGCTCCGACGCGATGAACCCGCGGCATCGCCTTCCCGGGCGACGCCGGATTGCGGCGGTGCGAGAGGCCGGAACCGAGGCACGCTCGGGTGCGGTGCGAGTCCGCGCTCTCCCCGGGGAGTCGACTGTGTCGCGAGTCGCCTTTGCGGTCCCGGGTGCCACCGGCTCGGTGAGCCGGAACCGCGCTCGTCGCCGGTTGCGTGCGGCGATCGCCCCGATCCTGGTGGAGCATCCTGGACTCGACATGGTCGTGAGCCTTCCCGGACGCGCTACGGAGATGCCGTTCCTGACCCTCCGGTCGGCCCTCTCGACGGCACTGACCGCGGCTGCCCGATCGAGCAGCCAGGGAGCTCGTACGTGAGACGGGCCAGCCTGGTGTTCATCCGGATCTACCAGGTGACCATCGGTCCGCTCTTCGGGATGATGAGCTCCTGCCGGTACGAGCCCACCTGCTCGCACTATGGCTACGAGGCGATTCAGCGTTTCGGTGCCCGCCGCGGGTGGTGGCTCGCCGTGCGCCGCATCGCGCGCTGCCATCCCTTCCACCAGGGTGGTATTGATCTGGTACCCGAGACGTACATCAGCTGGCGCGCGGCGCGGCGGGTGCATCGCGATGCGACCCGGCACGGGAGCGCCGCATGATCGCCGCCGCCACCACCTCGTCCGGGTTCAACCCGCTTTCGATCTTCGGGATCCTGCAGGTCCCGTTCAGCTGGGTGCTGCGAGAGCTGGTCACGGTCTTCACCGGTGTGGGGCCAATCAGGGCGATCGGCGCGTTCGGCCTTGCAGTGATCGTCCTCACGATCGGCATCCGGGCAGTGCTCTTCCCGATTTTCGGCTGGCAGCTGCGGACGTCACGACGGATCCAGGCGGAGCAGCGACTGGTCGCTCCACAGCTTCAGGAGTTGCGCAAGAAATACAAGAAAGAGCCGCAGCGACTGAGCCAGGAGATGAACGCGCTCTACAAGGAGCACGGCATCAGTCCCTTCTCGAGCCTCACGGGTTGCATCCCCGCGCTGGTGCAGATGCCCGTGCTGATCGGGCTCTACCAGTCGATCAGGACGGTCACCGGTACCCTGGCCGCTGCGGACAAGCATTTTCTCTGGATCCACGACGTCACCGTGTCCGCGCAGACGGCATGCTGCACCGGCCATAACGGTCTCGCGGGTCTGCTCACGCAACCGCAGTTGCTGATCCTTCCCATCATCGCCGGCGCGTTCACCTTCGCTCAGTCGCGAATGATGATGCCCCCGTCGCGGCCGGACATGTCTGACCAGGAACGGTCGATGCAGGGCGTCACCAAGCAGATGTCGTTCATCTTCCCGGTGATGATCTTCGTGTTCAGCTTCCTGTTCCCGCAGGGACTGGCCATCTACTGGGCGACCGGCACGATGTTCATGGTCGCGCAGCAGTATCACCTGCTGGGGTGGAACGGCTTGGTGGTTCCGTCGTGGTTTCCCGGCGCCAACCGTGTGACCGCGCTGACGATTCCCCGGACGCCGGTCAAGACCGGTGCGGGCTCGAGCAAGACCACGGTTGTCGTCACACCTGGCAAGAACACGAGAGCCCGGAGCAACGGCGCGAGGCTGACGAGCGCCAACGGCACCAAGCCCGCGGGTGCCAACGGCACCGAGCCGGATGCCGCCGAGGAACAGCCACCGGTCCGGTCGCCGAGCGCGACGGGACGGACGCTCGCGCGACCCAACAGACCGAACAGACGGAGGCGGCGGCGCTGAGCGCGTCGCCGAGGGAGAAGTGGTGAGCGAGAGCAGGGTTACCGCGGTCGAAGCCGAGACCGAGGATGGAGTGGAGGCGCGCGGTGCGACCATCGAGGAGGCCGTCAGCGTCGCGCTCGGTCAGCTCGGGGCCAACCGCGAGCAGGTCGAGGTGCAGGTGCTGTCACCGGAGAGCCGCGCGCTCCCCGGCGAGCGTCTGTCCACCGGCGAGCGGCGCGTGCGCGTCTACCGGATCGACGAGCACGCCGCCAACGCGCGAGCGCTTCTCGAGGAGCTCCTGACCCGAATGGAGGTGCCGTGCCGGGTGAGCGTTCGACGGGGAACCGGGACGGTCACATCGTCTTCAGGCGGGCCCGTGATCCTCGACATCGCGGGCGACGACCTCGGCCTCCTGATCGGGTGGCGCGGCGAGACGCTGCGCTCGCTGCAGACCGCGCTCAACCTCATGCTCGGCGAGGAGGGCGTGGAGTCGCGCAGGGTCATCCTCGACGTCGAGCGCTACCGGGCCCGCCGCGAAGACCAGGTCCGCGAGCTGGCCGAGCGTCTCGCGCTCCGCGTCAAGCGCACCGGCGAGCCGTACACCCTCGACCCCATGCACGCGTATGAGCGCCGCGTCATTCACATGACCCTCGCCGACGATCCCGACGTGACCACGGAGAGCACCGGCCGGGAGCCGGCGCGACGCGTGGTCATCAATCCGACCGGTCCTGCCCAGGGCGGCCCGCCGGAGAGCTTCGAAGGAGCCCGTCCGGGCCGGTCGTCCGGGCGGCCCTACTGACCGAATTCGGCGTCAAGTCGCTGTCCGGGGGGACGAGGCTCACGGCCGTCCCACTGCCCGGCCGTGCCTCGGTGGCGATCGCCTTCATGGTCGGCGTCGGGTCGCGCCACGAGTCCGAGGCGGAGAGCGGGATCAGCCACTTCGTCGAGCACATGGTGTTCAAGGGCGGCCGGCGGTTTCCGACCGCGCGCGACGTCAGTGAGGCGATCGAGGGTGTCGGCGGCGTGCTCAATGCCGCGACCGATCGCGAGGCCACCGTCTTCTGGACGCGTGTGCCGACCGCGAAGCTCGGTCTGGCCGTTTCGGTACTCAGCGACATGCTGCTCAGCCCCGCCCTCGACCCCGAAGAGGTCGTCAAGGAACGCCAGGTGGTGATCGAAGAGTTGCGCATGTATCAGGACAATCCCCAGGACTACGTCCAGATCGCCTTCGATGCCCTGATGTGGCCCGATCACCCGCTCGGCTGGGATGTCGCGGGGCGGGAGGAGACGGTGCTGTCGTTCACCGCCGACGACTGCCGGCGTCACCTCGAGACGCACATGCTGCCGTCGACCCTGGTGGTCAGCATCGCCGGCGGTTTCGAGACCGAGGCCGCCATCGCGGAGATCGATGAAGCAATCGGCCCATGGGCGGACCGACGCCGCGGGATTCCGGCGCCGCCGGCCCCGGCGACGCCTCCTTCGGGGCCGCCACTCCGCGTGATCCGGAGGAGTGCCGAGCAGGCCAACATCCTGGTCGGAGCGCGCGCTCCCTCATACAACGACCCCGATCGTCATATCGCCGAAATTCTCAATGTGATCCTCGGCGAGGGCATGTCGAGCCGGCTTTTCCTCGAGCTCCGCGAACACCGCGGGCTGGTTTACGACGTGCATTCGTTCATGAGCCGCATGGCCGACACCGGTGTGCTCGGCATCGGCCTCGCATGTGAGCCGCGTCAGGCGGCGACGGCGCTCCAGGCCGCGGTGGTGGAGCTGCGCAAGCTCGCCGAGGAACCGGTCGGTGACGCGGAGCTCACCAAGGCCCGCGAATACGCGAAGGGCCGCCTCCTGCTCCAGCTCGAAGGCACGTCGGCCCTCTGCGAGTACGCCGGTCAGCAACTCCTGCTGCAGGGGAAGATCGTCGAGCCCGATGAGCTGGTGGCGCGCCTTGAATCGGTGGATGCGGTGCAGGTCCGCGAGCTCGCGGCACGACTGCTCAGTGCCGGGCTGCGAGCCGCGGTGGTCGGACCGTTCCGCAGCGAGACGCGCTTCGCGAAGGCCATCGCGGTCTGATGCCGGCCTGTCAGACTTTCGCGCCGTGAGCGTGGAACGAACTCTCGTCCTGGTCAAGCCCGACGGCGTGCAGCGCCGTCTTGTGGGCGAGGTGATCGGGCGTTTCGAGCGCCGTGGACTGCACCTCGTCGCGCTGAAGCTGCTGCGCATCGACCGCGACCTCGCCGAACGTCACTACGCGGAGCATCAGGGAAAGCCCTTCTTCGCCGGTCTCGTCGACTTCATCACGTCAGCGCCGGTCGTGGCCATGGTGTGGGAAGGTGACGACGCGGTCGCGCAGGCGCGCTCGATGATGGGCGCCACCAACCCCTCGGCGGCCGCGCCCGGAAGCATCCGCGGCGACCTTGCGGTCAGCATTGGCAATAACGTGGTGCACGGCAGCGACTCGCCGGGTCGCGGCGCGGAGGAGGTCGCGCTCTTCTTTCAACCCGCGGAGCTCGTCGAGTGGAGCGGTGCCGACGGCCCGTGGGTGAACGGCTGAATCCTTAGGCTCGTCGCCCCGAGGCTACGCTTCCCGGCTCCTAGTCGAGTGTGTCGGTGCCCAGATGCTCGGTGCGCGCCGCGGCCGGCCTGCGCATCCTGCGGCGCCGCCAGCGCCAGGCTTCGAATGCGGCGATGCCGAGGGCCGGAACCGCCAGCGCAGTGCTGGTCACCGGCTCCAGCGTGGGCCCCGTGCCGAGGCTGCCGAAATGATCGATCGGCCAGATGCGCAGGATCGCCTTGGCGAGAATGTTCTTGCGAGGGACGAGGCCGAACACCCGCGAGTCGCTCGAGAAGTTGCGGTTGTCGCCCATCACGAAGTACTCGCCGGCCGGGATGGTGATCGGTTGTGGCGCCGATGAGGCCATGCCCGTTGACGTGCAGCAGAACTTGAGCGTCGTCCACGGCTCCGGGAGGTAGGGCTCCTTCAGGACCTGGAACGCCCCTTTGCCGTCCGGCTTGATGAGCACCTCGGTCGGGTTGTGATCGCCGTCGATCTCGAGGACATCGCCGGGAAGCCCGATCACGCGCTTGATGAAGTCCTGCGTGGGATCGGTCGGCGGGATGAGGATCACGATGTCGCCGCGCGCCGGGTTGGCGCCGAAGTCGTAGGAGATCTTGCTGGCCAGGAGCAGGTCCTGGTTCTGCAGTGTCCCCACCATGCTCTCGCCGTCGACGCGCACGGTCTGCAGCGCGAACGCGATCGCCACGTACAGGATGACCGCGATCAGGAGCACCTCGATGGTGTCTCGGACCCACGATCCTCGCCACCAGGGACTGTGCGTGCTCGTCGCTTCCGGGGGAGGGAGTACCTGAGCCACTCGGGCCGATTATGAGGGGACCGACCGGGGGCACCACGTCTGTGGCCGGGATGCGCTGCTCCATCATGGGAACGTGACAACGGGGGTTCGCCGCTTCGCGGGGGTCTTGATCGCGGCGTTCGCTGCACTCGTCATCCCGGTCGCGGCGTCGGCTCACGCGCTGCTGAGCGCGTCGTCACCCCCAGCCGGCAGCCACCTCGGCACCGCCCCCGGGGTCGTGTCGCTCGAGTTCGACCAGCCCCTCAACGCCACCCTCTCGCATGCCACGGTGGTTGATCCGACCGGACGCGACTGGACGGGGAAGGTCGACAGCGCCTACGAGATCCGCATTCCAATGGCCACGAACGCCTCGGGGATCTACACCGTCGACTGGACCTCGGTGAGCGACTTCGACGGCCACCGCATCAGCAGCAGCTTCACCTTCGACGTCGGGATCGCGGGTCCGTCGCCCGTGCTTGCGGCCAACGCCGTTCCCGGTCCCCAGCCTTCGGATATCGCGATCGGGGTGGTCAAGTGGGTCGAGGCACTCGCGCTGCTGTTCCTCGCCGGCCAGGTGCTGGTGAGCAACCTCGCCCTGCGATCGCCGCCGCTCGAGTGGGTGAGACCCAGGTTCCGTGCCTCGAGCCTCGCGCTTTCCGCCGGGCTCGTGGCCGTCTGGTCCGAGGCGACGGTCGGATCCGGGGGGCACAGCCTCACCAACTACCTCGCCTTCTTCAACGGGTGGTCTGGGGCGGCATTGATCGCCCGGCTGGTCTTTGAAGCGCTGGCGCTGATCGGGGTCGTGCGCGGGTGGCGAATCCTGCCGGTCTGGATCGCCGGCGCCCTCGTGATGCTGGCGGCGTCCGGCCATGCCGCGGGCGTGGATCCGGCCTGGTACGGCATCGGGCTCGACGCGGTGCACCTGCTCGCCGCCGGCCTCTGGGCGGGTGGAATCGCGGCGCTCGCGGCACTTCGGCCTCCGGGCGGCTGGCGTTCGACCGATGCGCGGGTGCTGCTGGCCAGGTTCACGCCGGTCGCGCTGGGGGCGTTCGCGGTGACGATCGTGGCCGGAGGCCTCGAGGCCATCACCCAGCTCGGGTCGATCCAGGCGCTCTTCGACACGGCGTATGGACGCGTGCTGCTGGTCAAGATGGCGTTGGTCGCCCTGATGCTTCCCCTCTCGGCGATGGCGTGGCGGCTCAAGCGGCCGCATGTCCGCATCGAGGCCGCGCTCGCCGCCGGCGGTCACGATAACGCCTCAGTCGGCGTCTTCATGGCGGTGCAAGAGGCTGAGCCGAAATCCGCCCCTGAGCCGACGACGCGCCGCATCAAAATTCCGATCGAGGCCGGGCCGAAATCCGGCGCATCCGGACCGTCGGATCGCGCGGTGAGCTGATCAAAATGAAGAAAACGATCGGCCAATACGAAATCGGCGAGCTGCTCGGCGAAGGCGGCATCGGGCAAGTCCACTCCGCATTCGATACGGTGCTGCAGCGCGAAGTGGCGATGAAGTCGCTGCGGCCGGAGGTCTTGAGCGACGCAAATTTTGTCGAGCGGTTCCGCGCCGAGGCGACAAGTCTGGCGCGGCTCANNGCCAGGCTCAATCATCCGAACATCACCACGCTCTACTCGCTCATTCCAGACGGCAAGAATCTCTACATGGTGATGGAGCGGGTGCGCGGCCATACGCTCGACGACATCTTGAAAGAGCGCAATGCGCCGATCGCGGTGCGCGAAAGCCTCGCCATCACCGCGCAGGCGGCGGACGGGCTCGCTTATGCGCACAGCATGGTCGTTATCCATCGCGACATCAAACC
>PKWB01000135.1:0-144 GCA_003131685.1 Candidatus Dormiibacterota bacterium | reverse complement strand
CTACATGTCGCCGGAACAATTGCGCGGCGAGGAGGGCGATGAGACCTGCGACCTCTACAGCCTCGCCATCGTGCTCTACGAGATGCTGTCCGGGTCGCCGCCGTTCAGCGCGACCAGCGAATACGACCTGATGCAGGCGCAGAT
>PKWB01000167.1 GCA_003131685.1 Candidatus Dormiibacterota bacterium | reverse complement strand
TCCAGGACTGTCGACACTCACCGCGTCGCCGGCACGGTGGCCGGAGATCGCGGCTCCCAAAGGCGAATCCAGCGAGATCCGCTGACGGGCGATGTCTGCCTCAGCTGGCACTACGATGATGTACTCGGAGTCGCCGAAATCATCCCGCACCACGACAGTCGCGCCTAAGCCCACGGTACCGTCAAACGGAGCGGCCTCGACGATCAGTGCATGTCGGAGCATCCCTTCGATGGTCTGCACGCGGCCGTCGAGGAGACCCAGCTCGCGCCTGGCATCGTGGTAGGCGAAGTTCTCGCGCAGATCACCCTCGGCGCGGGCGGTGGCAACCCGCTGGACGATTTCAGGACGCTTGATATCGATAAGCGCGCGCATTTCAGCGATGAGCGCGGCTTGGCCGTCTGCGGTGAGCAGGACTGGTCTACCGAGTGCCATTGGATGATCTCCGGAACGGGAGGTGCTACGGAAGATCCTTAGTGTGCCATGGGCTGCGGTTCGCCGCGTTTGGTCGCTTGCCCTACGTCACCGCCCTGAAAGGTTCCATAGCCTGCGGCTACACAACGCGGCCACGGTCGCGTGAGAGTTGCGGCGCACTTCTCTGACTTCTGAGCCGTTACTCCGGTAACGTCTTCGGTCCTGTCCACTTACGGGGCGGCGGGTAGACATACCTCGCGATAGTGCCCGAAACCCACCCGATCGCCCACCCAGCAAATATCAAAACGAACGTGTGAATGTTGTCCGGCTTGGTAGCCGCGACGATCGCCAGGATGATCGCCAGAGCTACGCCCACGCCGATGCTATACACCCAATAATTCCTGTATCTAGAGCTCATATTTCTGTCCTCGTGTCGGTCGGCTAGGCCCAAAAAGCTCAGCACTTCCTGGTGCCGAGTACAAGCACACGTCGCTGCTACCGCGTGCGCAAAGGCTACCCGTGATTCCCCGGCTCGGGGCGATCAGCGCGCCGAGAGCGCACCCTCGGCCGCTGCTGCGGCGGTGGGATCCCGTCCGCCGGGACCACGCAGGACATAGGCAACGCCCACAGCCAGCACCGCCCCAGCGGTAGGACCCAACAGGTAGATCCAGAAGTTGGCGAAGTCTAGGCCAACAAGTTCCGGCCCGAAGGATCGGGCCGGGTTCGTCGACGCCGCGCTGATGGGGCTGGCCCAGAGGCCGGCCAGGACGATATAAGCGCCCACGAGCGCTGAGAGCGGCCCCACATTCTGGGCACCCGAAGCGGTTCCCAGAATCGTGCTCACGAGGCCGAGGGTCAGAGGGCCTCGATCAGTAGCGCCTGCCATCCGTTGATTCCCGGACCGGGCTGGGTGGCACCAAGCCCCCCGACGTTGCCGAGGACCGCCAGAAGGAACAGGCACGCGAGAGTGGCACCCAGGAGTTGGGTCACAACGTATCCGGGGACGCGGCGCCATGGGAAATCTCGACGCATGGCGAAGGCCAGACTGACCACAGGGTTCAGATGCGCCCCGGAGATCTTGCCCATAAAGAGGATGACCGCCATCACGGTCAAGCCCGGAGCGGCCACCTCCGCGGATCTGCTGACCGCGCCGTGGCTGAGCGCCGCCACCACCCCTCCTCCCGCCGCCGCCACCACCAGGAGAAACGTGCCAAACAGTTCGGAGAAGAGCCGGCGCCCCTCCTGTTTCGAGTCGCGGAACGTGGCAACTCGCTGAGCGCTCTCCCCGTCCACGCTGCTCACCGCGGAATCTCGACGGTGGTCGAATTGGGCAACACCGTCTATGACCCGCTGCCGTCGACAACGGCCCGACGGGGGTTGTGCCACGCAGCGCCGGGACCGAGGAGAGCATCCGCCTGCTTCGGCCCCCACCCACCTGGCTTATATGCGATGGCACGACGGTGCCGCTTCAGGATGGGATCAACCACTCTCCACGCCGCCTCTACCGCGGCCTCGCTGGTGAAAAGCGTCCCGTCCCCCGCCATCGCATCCCCTAGGAGGCGATCGTATGGGGATTCGGCACCACGCTGCTCCTCCAGTAAGGAAAATTCTTGCTGGACGCCTGAGAACTCATCACCGGCACGCTTCAAGCGAGCCGCAATAGCGATAGCAGGTCCGGGCTGGAGACGAAGTCGCAGGTAATTGGCGCCACTGACCTGGTCGGGGGAGTCGGCGAAGAGGCGCTGCGGGGGCGGTTTGAGCTCGACGACTACTTCGGTCGCGGTCGCTGCCAGACGCTTGCCCGCCCGGATGTACCAGGGCACGCCCTCCCACCGCCATGAATCGATGTGGACTCGCGCTGCACAGTACGTCTCGACATCAGATTCTGCCGCGACACCTGCCTCGCTTCGGTATCCGATGTACTGGCCGCGGACGATATCGTCTCGCGTCAAGGGGCGCATCGAGCGAAAGACCTTGACCTTCTCGCTGCGCTGGTCGTCGGCTGCAATGCTCGCGGGTGCGTCCATCGCCAAGAGCGCCACGACCTGAAAGAGATGGTTCTCCACCACATCGCGCAAGCAGCCGGTCGCATCGTAAAAGGCGCCTCGCTCCTGAACGCCGAACCGCTCAGCCATCGTGATCTGCACGCTGGCTATGTGGTCTCGGTTCCAGATTGGCTCAAGAAAGGAGTTGGCCAAACGGAAGTAGAGGATGCTCTCAACGGACTCCTTGCCAAGGAAGTGGTCGATCCGGTAGATCGAGTCCTCGGAAAAGACCGAATGGGCAACGCGGTTCAGCCGTCGAGCTGACTCGAGGTCGTGCCCGAACGGCTTCTNNGGCTTCTCAACGACGACCCGCGCACCGTTCGCCAACCCTGCCGCTCCAAGCTGTTGGATGACATCGGCGAAAAGGACGGGCGGAATCGCTAGATAGTGCGCGGGGTGGAGGACCTTCCCAAGCGCCACCTTGAGCTTCGCGAACGTGCTGGCATCCTTGTAGTCCCCGTCGACGTACTGCAGCCTAGACAGTAGTTGGTTGAATGCACGCCGGTCGTCGATACCCCCTTCGGCATGCTCGATGCTGTCGCGCGCCCGATTGCGCAGCTGCGCCAGGTCCCAATCTGAGTGGGCGACACCGACAACAGGAACGTCGACCACGCCANNTCGCGTACAGCGCCGGAAAGATCTGCTTGTGCGCTAGATCCCCGCTAGCACCGAAGAAAACGAGCGCGTCCGACGCCATTCCGCCGCTAGTCTTCGGCGCTGCGTTAGCTGGCTTTTTCGTTATGACCACCGAACTGTTTTCGCATGGCGCTGAGGAGACGATCCGCGTAGTCGGCGTCGCCCCGGGATTCGAAGCGGGCAAACAGCGCAGCGCTGATCACAGGCGCCGGCACACCTTCATCGACCGCTGCGAGCGCCGTCCAGCGCCCCTCCCCTGAGTCGGACACGTGGCCGCTGAAGTCGGCGAGCTCGNNGCGCGGCCGCCGTGAGATCCAGTAACCATGATGCGACCACGCTCCCTCGGCGCCAGACCTCAGCGATCTCGCTGATGTCCAGCTGGTACTTGTACGCGTCCGGATCGCGTAGCGGGGTAGTCTCCGCGTCCTCTTCTTGCTGACGCAGTCCGACGTCAGCATTCTTGAGGATGTTGAGCCCCTCGGCGTAGGCAGCCATCAGGCCGTACTCAACGCCGTTGTGGACCATCTTCA
>PKWB01000196.1 GCA_003131685.1 Candidatus Dormiibacterota bacterium | reverse complement strand
CCGCCGGGTCGAAGATCGTCGTCATCACGAGCGGCATCCCGCGCAAACCGGGGATGTCACGCGACGACCTGGTGATGACCAACGCGAAGATTGTGGCCGGCGTCGTCCGGCATGTCGTGGAGCAGTCCCCGGACTGCATCCTGATCGTGGTCGCCAACCCGGTCGACGGCATGACCCAGCTCTCGATGGCGGTATCGCGATTTCCACGGTCACGGGTCATCGGTATGGCGGTNNCACGGCGACACCATGGTGCCGCTCACCAGGCTGACGACCGTCGCCGGCATTCCGGTAGCGGACCTCATCCACGCCGAGCGCCTCGAGACCATCGTGCAGCGCGCTCGCGACGGCGGTGCCGAGATCGTGAACCTGCTCAAGACGGGCAGCGCCTTCTATGCGCCGAGCGCCGCGGTCGCGCAGATGATCGACGCGATCGTGCTCGACACCCGCCAGGTCCTGCCGTGCACGGTGCATCTCGAGGGCGAGTACGGCATCAACGGGCTGTTCACCGGGGTGCCCTGCAGGCTCGGCGAGGGCGGCCTCATCGAAGTGATCGATGTCGCGCTCACCGACGAGGAGCGGGCAGCGCTCCATCGGAGCGCCGAGGCAGTCCATCAGGTCGTCCAGGTCATGGACGCGCGCCGCGAGGAGATCGATCCGAGCCTTGGTTCGCTGACCACAGGGATCAGGATCGGCTGATCAGCAGTTCCGGCGTGATCTCGAGGAGCGAGTCGACGACCACGTCCGCATGACTGATGTCGCCCGCGAGCGCCCCTTCCGAGCGGAGCCCGATGCATCGCATGCCCGCGGCGATGGCGGCTGTGACGCCAACCGGTGAGTCCTCGATCGCCACGCAGCACGAAGGCATGACGTCGAGCGCGCGTGCCGCGCTGAGGTAGACACCGGGATCGGGCTTGCCGCGCTCCTCGTCGTCCGCGGTGCACACAGCGTCGACGAGCTCGCCGATGCCCAGCCGCTCGACCACCGCATCGATCAGCTCGCGGCTCGACGATGACGCGATCGCGACGCGCAACCCGGCATCGCGTGCGGTGTGGATCGCCTCCACCGCACCGAGCATGGGGGCGCCGTGCGCGCGGACGTGTTCGACCATCTCTCGGATGATCTCGCGCTCGACCGCCCGTGGCCGGATACCGTTCCACGGCCGGATCCGATACCGGTAGTCGACCACCTCCTCGATGCGCATGCCCCAGGTCTCGCGAAGTTGGGCATCGGTGAGCTCGACGCCGACACGAGCGAACACGTCGTGCTCGGTTTCACGCCAGACCGGCTCCGTGTCGATCAGGACTCCGTCCATGTCGAAGACGCAGGCGGTGATCGTCCTCCCCATGCCGGCTGATCCTACTCGTCCCGCTCCGGCGCACTGATCCGCGCGGGCCGTTCGTCGTCATCGTCGGCCGCAGGTGCCGACACGCTCGGGGGCTCGGGCGGCTCTCGACGGTAGTGACTGCCGAAGATCGGGCCGACCACGACCATCAGGTTGAGGAGCGCCTTGCGGGTGTCCGAATCACCCCACGCAAGGGTTCGGGAGTAGAAGTAGAACCAGGCGAAGGCCCCGATCATCGCGACCAGGACTGCGCTCAGAACGATGACGGCGATCAATCAATCCCCGCTGCGACCGAAGAGCTTTCGTCCGACAAAGCGCACCGGATCCCAGTGCACATCCGCAACGCGCTCCTTGAGCGGGATGATCGCGTTATCGGTGATGTGGATGTGCTCGGGGCACACCTCGGTGCAGCACTTGGTGATGTTGCAGTAGCCGAGACCACCCTGCTCGCGCGTCTGTTCGCGGCGATCGAGGACATCCTTCGGATGCATCTCCAGCGACGCGACGCGAACGAAGAATCGCGGTCCATAGAACCGATCCGAGTAATCGTGGCTCCGCAGGATGTGGCAGACGTCCTGGCAGAGGAAGCACTCGATGCATTTGCGAAACTCGTACAGGCGATCGATGTCCTGCTGCGGGATNNTCCTTGATGAGCGGGAACGACTTCAGCGGATGCACCGTGACCGGACCGGCTGGGAGGTCGTCGACACGCGTCTTGCACATCAGCACGGGGTGGCCGTTGACCTCCGCGCTGCACGACCCGCACTTTGCCGCCTTGCAGTTCCAGCGGCACGCGAGGTCGGTGTCGAGGTTGTGCTGCACGTAGTGGACGGCATCGAGGATCACCATGCCGGTGACCACCGGGACCTGGTACGCAACTTCCGCCGCCTCACCGCCGGGCACGCCCTTCAGCACTCTGAGCGTCAGCGTCTCGCCGGTCAGGCCGCTGGCGGTGAGCACGTTCTCGACCGGGACGTTGACGGAGGAAACGGGCTGATCGAGGACTGCCATCAGTTGGTTTTCCCTGTGGTGCCGGCGGCAGGCGCCGTGTCAGTCAAGTATCCCTTGGGGAGCTTGGCCGGATCGTAGAAGCGGCTGCGCTCGAGCAGTGGACGGAGGCGATCGGGCAAGGGTGCCAGCGGGACACTCACCACCCGCATCCGGTCATCGCCGCGGCGGGTCACGAAGTTGATCTTGCCGAACTCCACCTCCTGGTCGAGGTGGTCGAACCGCCACTGCGAGCCCCGGCTCTCGCGCCGTTCCATGGCTCCGCGAATGATGGCTTCGGAGATCACCAGCATGTTGGTGATCTCGCGACAGGCGTGCCAGCCGGGGTTGAGCGCGCGCCCGCCGGAGACGCGGATGTGCGCGCTCCGCTCGCGCAGGGTGAGAATCGTCACGAGCGCACGCTGCAGTGACTCCTCGCTGCGCCCGATCCCGGCGTCGTCCTGCATCGCCACCTGCAGATCCTCGTGCAGCTTGTACGGGTTCTCGCCCGGCGCCGCGCCGTTTGCGTCACCGCCGAGCGGCCGCAGTAGGTCCGCCTGCTCGGCGGCGATCTGCACGTCGTCGACGACGCGGGTCACCCCCGCCGTCCTCGCGAACTCTGCGGCCGCTTCGCCGGCGCGCCGCCCGAAGACGAGGATGTCACCGAGCGAGTTCCCGCCGAGACGGTTTGCACCGTGCAGCCCACCGGCAACCTCGCCCGCCGCGTACAGGCCCGGGACGGTCGTCGCCGCCGTGTCCGGTTCAACGCGAACACCGCCCATCGTGTAGTGGATGGTCGGGCCGACCTCCATCGGCTGGCTGGTGATGTCGATGGAGGCGAGCGCGTGGAACTGCTCGTACATCGAGGGCAACTTGCGCTTGACGTAGTCGGCGCCGAGATGGCGCACGTCGAGATAGGCGCCACCGTGGGGCGTGCCCCGGCCGGCCCGGACCTCCTTGTAGATCGACCGCGCAACCACGTCGCGCGACGACAGCTCCTTCTTGACCGGGTCGTAGTCGAGCATGAAGCGCGCTCCCTCGGCGTTGAAGAGCAGTCCGCCCTCACCGCGCACCGCCTCGGTGACCAGGATGCCGCGCGCGCCGGGCGGCCAGATCATGCCCGTGGGATGGAACTGCACGAACTCCATGTCGAGCAGGTCGGCTCCCGCCTCGTACGCCATCGCGGCGCCATCACCCGCGCACTCCCATGAGTTGGAGGTGTAGCGATACATCCGCCCCCATCCCCCACTGGCGAGCACGACAGCCCCCGCCTTGAACGCCACGAACTGTCCGGTGTTGCGGTTGTACCCGAAGGCGCCGCACACCCTGTCCCCGGACTTGAGCAGCGCGGTGAGCGTGTACTCCATGCAGACGTCGACACCCGGGGTGTGCACCATCCTGTCCTGACACGTGCGGATGAGCTCGAGACCGGTGCGGTCACCGACGTGCGCAAGCCGTTTCCACGAATGCGCGCCGAACGCGCGCTGCATGATCCGACCGTCCTCGGTGCGATCGAAGATGCCACCCCAGCGTTCGAGCTCGAGGACACGGTCGATGACCTCGTGCGCGTAGAGCTCCACCATCCGCCAGTTGTTGAGCAGCTGGCCGCCGAGCATGGTGTCGGCGAAATGGACCTCCCAGCTGTCCTCGGGGTCGACATTGCCGATTCCGGCGGCGATGCCCCCTTCGGCCATGACCGTATGGGCTTTGCCGAGCAGGGTCTTGGTCACCACCGTGACGCTGCACCCCGCCTCGGCCGCCGCGATCGCCGCGCGCATCCCGGCACCGCCCGCGCCGACGACGAGCACGTCACATTCGATGGTGTCGTAGGGCTCGGGTGTCACCGTCATCTCAGAAAACGATGTGCGGATCGACAAAGATCCCGGCTCGCAACAGGTGGATGTACACGTCGGTGATGACCACGCTGAACATGCTGAGCCATGCCCAGACGGGGTGGCGCTGGTTGAGGATGGTGACCCACCTCCAGGCGCGGTAGCGCGCCTGACCAAGTGCCGACCTGGAGTAGCAGTCGAGTCCTCCGCCCACCAGGTGACGCCATGAGTGGCAGCCGAATGTGTACCCGCTGAGCAGGATCACGTTCGCGAGCATGATCCCGGTGCCGAGTCCGAGCTGCACATGACCGTTGGGCGCCCAGAAGGCGAGGTAGACGTCGTACCAGAGGAAGCCGGTGACGATGAGCACCAGATAGAAGAGGAAGCGATGCAGGTTGTTCAGGAAGAGCGGAAACGCCGTCTCACCGCGGTACTTGCGGTGGCGGAGCTCGCCGACCGCGCACGCCGGCGGGTCCCAGAAGAATGAGCGGTAATACGCCTTTCGGTAGTAGTAGCAGGTGGCGCGGAAGAGGAGCGGTGACCCGAGCACCCACAGCGCGGGGCTGACCGGGCCGGTCTTCCAGATCGTCGGCGAGTAGAACGGCGACAGATACGGCCCGCTCTGATTGATCCCGCCCGTCAGGAACGCGGTCCAGATGGAGTAGAGCCCGAAGAGGCCGAGCACACCGACCACCGTCGCCGGCAGCGCCCACCAGGGCAGGGCATCGAGGATGCGCTCGATGGGCCCCGGACCGCTGTGAGGCGCGGAGGCGAGCGATGCGGGCGAGACTTTGGTGACCTGGGTGGACAAACTAGGGCCATCCTAGCGTCGAGGCTTGCGCACGCGACCTCGTCCGTGAGACCGGGCAGGTCAACGCGGCGTGGCGAGCGCCCCCGCGAGTGCTTGACGACTCACGAATGGCAGGCTCGCGGCCTCCGACAGCACATCGACCACATCGCCGACGACCAGCGTCGACGGCGGCTGAACGCCGGCCGCACGCGCCACTGCCGCGATGCTCCCGATTGGTGCCCGCACCACCTGCTGGTCCGGTGTCGTCGCCCTGGACACGATCGCCGCCGGGCGGTCGGGCCCGAGCACGGCGGCGAGGCGCCCGGAAATCGCATCCAGCTCGGCGGGCATGAGTACGACCAGCGTGTCGACGCTCCGTGCCAGGTCGTCCAGCGCCGTTGGATCGCCTCCGGCGCGGTGACCGGTCACGAAGGCGACGGATGCCGCGACGCCGCGGTGGGTCACCGGTATCCCGGCAGCCGCCGGAGCCGCCAGTGCAGCGCTCACTCCGGGGATGACGCGAACCGGGATCCCCGCGCGCTGCAGTGCGTCGACCTCCTCCCCACCGCGACCGAAGAGGAAGGGATCGCCGCCCTTGAGCCGAACAATCAGGTCGCCCGAGCGCGCCGCGACGATCATCGCCTCGTTGATGTCCGACTGTTGTGTCGAACGCCGGCCCGAGCGCTTGCCGGCGTCGACAAGTCGTGCCCGAGGACCGCAGAGCCGCAGAACCTCGGGACCGACCAGCGCGTCGTGGAACACGACGTCGGCGTCGGCGAGCACGGCTCGCGTGCCGAGGGTGACCAGGTCCGGGTCGCCGGGACCGGCGCCGGCAAGGACCACCTCCCCCATCGGCGTGCGGCCGGAATCGTGCGCAGCCTGCTCGATGGTCAACGCAAGGCCCGCAGCGCCGCTCTCGTCGCCATCGCGCAGCAGGTCGGTCGCTTCTGAACGAAGCAAGTGGCGGTAGGCGCGTTGCTGAGCGTCAGGAGAGATGCCGGCGCGGCGAAGCCGGCGCCGCATCCCTCCCATCAGCGTCGTGAATGGCCCCCACTCCGTGCCGAACATCGTCTCGAGCCGCTCGCGGAGCGCGCGAGCCAGAAACGGGCTCTCGCCGGACGTGGAGATCGCGATCTGGAGCGGACCACGCTTGACCATCGCGGGAGCGATCCAGTCGCACTGGTGGGTCACGTCGGCGACATTGAGCAGCACGCGTTCCCGGTCAGCGTCAGCTCTCGCGGCGCGCTGACCGCCGGGGTCGTCACTCGCATCGATCGCCAGGTAGGCTCCGGCGAAGTCGCCGGGCTGGAACGGACGGCGCAGATGGACGACCTCCGCACCGGTCGCGCGGAGCCCTAGGGCCTTCTCCTCCGCGAGGGCGGTGTCACCGAGCACGACGCAGCGGCGATCGTGGAGGTCCAGGACCACCGGGTAGTAGGGGGTGGCACTCACACCGCCCCCCGCGCGGGGACAGCCGCCGGCTCGGGCACGCCGCTGGTCTCGATCGGCGGATGGAGCAGGCACTCCTTGTGCGTGTCGCTCTCCCACCACCACCGGCCGGCGCGCTCCTGTTCCCCGGGCTGGGTCGCACGCGTGCACGGCGCGCATCCGATCGACATGTAGCCGCGGTCGTAGAGCGGGTGATGGCGGATGCCGTGGTCGCGCAGGTAGTCCCACACCTGGTCCCGGCTCCAGGACGCCAGCGGGACGACCTTGGTCATGCCCTCGTGCCCGGGGTCGCTGGCGACGACCGGGGTCGCGGCGCGGGTCGGGGTCTGGTCACGACGCAAGCCGGTGATCCAAGCGTCGTAGTCGCGCAGCGCCCGCGCCAGCGGGTTCACCTTTCGGACCGCGCAGCACTGGTTGCGCAACGGGACCGACCGGCGGAACAGCATGTCGCCGTGCTCGCCGGTCATCGCCTCGAGCTCACTCGCCTCGGGGGCGAGAATGCGGAGCCGGATGGGGAACTGTTCGCGCACATACTCGATGTAGTCGTGCGTCTCCTCGTGGAGACGCCCGGTGTCGAGGGTGAGCACCTCGGGCTCGGGGACGATCTTGCAGGCGAGGTCGATGAGCACCAGCGACTCGGCCTGGAAGCTCGCGACCAGTGCGACGCGGCCGAAACGCCGGTACGTCCAGGCGAGGATGTCCCCGGCGGTGGCGTTCTGGAGGTCTGCCGCGTTCACGCCGGGACCTCCACCAGCGCATGACGATCGGCGAGCTCGGTGATGCCCTGGCGCCTGCACCAGTCGCCAAAGCCCTCCCCGGGAAGCCGGGTGCGCGCGTACTCGTAGAGCGGTCCGCGCAGCAGGTGCGTGATCTCCTCGAGCTTGACGTTGTGCATGTAGAGCTCGCTGAGACGCGTGCCCTCGAAGTCGCCGCCGAGGAACACGTCGTACTTGCCGAGGGTGGTTCCGACGAATCCGACATCCCCGAGGTACGGCCGCGTGCACCCGTTGGGGCAGCCGGTCATCCGGTAGCTGATGCGCGCATCCTCGACGCCCGCATCGCGTTGCACCAAGGCGATCTCGCGAATCAGTGCGGGCATCGCCCGTTCCGACTCCGCGACGGCGAGCCCGCAGGTCGGATACGCGGGGCACGCCATCGAATGCCTGATCGCATTCGGCAGCGATTCCGTGCGGGCCACGCCGAACTTATCGAGGATCGCCATGAAGACGTTGCGATCCTTGCTGGGGAGGTTGGTGAACAGGACGTTCTGCTGCGGCGTCAGGCGCAGCTCCGGACGCAGGGTCTCGACGATCTCGCGGAGCGCGCTGCGCAACCCGCTGTTCTCGGTGTCGTGGATGCGTCCGTTCTCGACGAAGAGCCCGTAGCAGGACACGCCATCGCCCTGCTCATGCCAGCCGAGGTGGTCCTCAGCGGATGTCCACTCGAGGCGCCGTGACGGCTCGAGCGCGAAGGGCACCCGCGACGCAACCTCGCTGCGGAACCAGTCGATCCCCCGGTCGGCGATCAGGTACTTCAGGCGCGCGTGACGTCGATCGCTCCGATCTCCGAAGTCGCTCTGGACCGAGACGACGGCGCGCGCCGCCTCGACCACCTGCTGCGGTTGCACGTAGGCGAGCGGTTGTGCGACTGCCGGCCACGTGTTCGGCTTCTTGGCGGTGCGGCCGAGACCGCCGCCCACGAGCAGATCGAACCCCGCAAGGCTGCCGTCGTCGCCTGCACGGGCCACCAACCCGAGGTCGTTCGCGTAGATGTCGACGCAGTTGTCACCCTCGATGGCGATGGCGGTCTTGAACTTGCGCGGCAGGTAGCGCTCGCCGTAGAGCGTGTCCGGCGGATCGGGCTGATTCGATGCGGCCAGCTCACCGTCCAACCAGATCTCGCTGTACGCGCGCGTGGTCGGGGTGAGGCCGGTGACGAGCGCGGCCAGGGTCTCGTTGATCTCACCGTGCAGGCGGTCATGCCAGGGAGCCGGGCAGCACATGATGTTGCGCTCCTGGTCACCACACCCTCCAAGCGTGGTGAGCAGCGACTCGTTGATGGCGCGAATCGCGTTCTTGAGGTCGCCCTTGAGGACACCGTGCAACTGCAGGTCCTGGCGGGTCGTGATGCGCAGCGTGCCGTTGCCCCATTCACCGGCGATGCGATCGTGGGCGAGATACGCATCGGGGGTCACGATCCCACCCGGGATTCGGGTGCGGATCATCATCATGTGGTGCTTGTCGAGGCCGAGCTTGCGGGCCTCCTTGCGCAGGTCGCGGTCGTCCTGCTGATAGACACCGTGGAACTTGAGGATCACCTCGGCGTCGTCGCTGAACACGCGCGTGTCCTCGAGCAACTCGTCGCTCAGGGTTCCGCGCAGACGGTTGCTGCGCGCCTTGACCTGCTCAGCGCCCGACATCTGTATGACATCGGCGGTGCAGCCGCACGTATCGCACATGATCAGACGGTCTCCCAGTCTGCGGACGGCGGGCAACGGCGTGGTGTGCCAGGCATTTGTGTTGTGTCTTGACCTGTGGTCACGCGCGCGGGCTGTCGCGCATGGATGGTTTGCAGTTGTTTCAGTGCGGCATCCGTGCCGCGGCGTGTCGGCGAGGCACCGACGGTGCCTCAGCGCGAAGTGCTAGCCGCTACAGCGTGCGATGCCCGAGCGGATGCGTCCCCAGTCGAGCCAGAAGCGCCTGGTGAGGGTAGGACGATCTGCGCCGTTCATCTGATCGCACATCCTACGGAATCCCCATCGCTCTAGTCAACTTTCGTATTCACGGTCCCGCCGCTTGAGACGTCGTCGACCTCGGTGAAGAAGCAGGTCCGCTCCCCGGTGTGGCACGCGGGACCGTCCGCGTGGACCTGCAGCAAGACCGCATCACCGTCGCAGTCGATGCGAACTGCACGCAGATGCATCACGTTCCCGCTGGTCTCACCCTTCTCCCACAGACGCTTTCTCGACCGGCTGAAGAAGGTGGCACGGCGCGTACGCAGTGTCGCCTCCCACGCATCGCGATTCATGTGCGCGACCATCAGCACCTCCGACGTGCTCGCGTCCTGCACCACGGCGGTGATGAGCCCATCGTTGCCGAACCGCGGTTGCAACTCGGTCACAGACGAACGTCCACGCCATGGTCGCGCAGGTACCGCTTGGTCGCGGGGA
The DNA here is from genome assembly GCA_003131685.1 of Candidatus Dormiibacterota bacterium. Classification (GTDB taxonomy): domain Bacteria; phylum Chloroflexota; class Dormibacteria; order Aeolococcales; family Aeolococcaceae; genus Palsa-851. The sequence continues at coordinate 23,778 of PKWB01000196.1, read as the reverse complement.
CCGGATGCGCATCGAAATGGAAGATCGACGCGGCCAGCGCCGCGGCCGCACCCCCGTCGGTGAGAACGCTCCGGAGATGCTCGGGGTTGCCCGCTCCACCGCTGGCGATGACCGGCACGTCAACGGCGTCCACCACAGCCGCCGTCAAGTCCAGGTCGTACCCGTTCTTGGTCCCGTCCCGGTCCATCGACGTCAGCAGGATCTCGCCCGCCCCGCGCTCCGCGGCTTCGCGCGCCCAATCGGTGGCGGCACGGCCCACTGCGCGCCGGCCGCCGTGCGAATAGACCTCGTGGCCACTTCCGGCTCGACGCGCGTCGATGGCGATGACCACGCACTGGCAGCCGAATCGATCCGCGGCTCGCTCGATGAGCGACGGGTCGTCCAGCGCCGCAGTGTTGATCGATACCTTGTCGGCGCCGGCTCGGAGGAGCACGTCGATGTCCGCGATGCTCCGTATGCCGCCCCCGACGGTGAGCGGGATGAACACGCGGTCGGCGGTGCGCTGCACTGCGTCGAGCAGGATGGCGCGGCCGTCGCTTGACGCCGTGATGTCGAGAAACACAAGCTCATCCGCCCCGTCCTGGTCGTACCGAGCCGCGAGCTCCGCGGGGTCACCGGCATCACGGAGGTCGACGAACGCCACTCCTTTCATGACCCTGCCGGCGATGACATCGAGGCACGGGATCACTCGCTTGGCCAGGGTCATCAGCTCACTCCCCTGGCCGCCTGGAGCGCGTCCGCGAGGTCGACCCGACCCTCATACAGCGCCTTCCCCACGACCACGCCGGAGGCGCCGGCCGCGGCACACGCGGTGATGTCATCGACGCTGCGGATGCCGCCGGATGCGATCACCGGTCCGCCATACAGCTCGCGACACGTCCGCACACCGTCCAGGTCGGGTCCGGCGAGGAGCCCGTCACGCGTGGTGTCCGTGTAGACGACGCCGGCGGCGCGCCAGGTCCGCCAGGCGCGGAGCAACTCCGCGGCGCTCGACCCATCCTCGGTCCAGCCCTCCACCCTCGCGACCCCGGCGCGAACGTCGAGGCCGAGCAGTACCCGGCCTTCCGCCGCAACGCAGATCTCCTGTGCGAGGGCGGCGTCGCGCGCCGCCACGCTTCCCAGGATCACCAGCGAGACGCCGGTGTCGAGCCATCGTGAGGCGGTCGCGATGTCGCGAATGCCGCCACCGACCTGCACGGCGCACCCGGCGGCGACGCACGTCGCAACCATGCGCGTGACGGCGGCAACGCTCTCGCGCGCGGGGAAGCCCCGAGCCGCGTCGAGGTCGACGGCGTGCAGGCGCGTCGCCCCGGCGTCGATGAATCGCCTTGCGGCGACCACCGGGTCATCCGCATAGACGGTCGCATTGGCATGCTCTCCCTGCCGGAGCCGCACGCACCGGCCCCCCTGCACGTCAACGGCAGGGATCACATCCATGCGTCATCCGGCACGCTGAACCGGCACGCGAACCTCGCACAGTGCAACGAAGTTCGCGTACACGCGCAACCCGGCCGCGCCGCTCTTCTCCGGGTGGAACTGAGTCCCCATGATCGTGCCTCGCTCGACGGCGGCGGCCAGATCGCCGCCGTAGTCGGTCACCGCCACCGTGTCACTCGGATCGGCGTCCGCCGAGTACGAGTGCACGAAATACATGTAGGAGCCTGACCCGATGCCCTCGAGGAGCGCAGACGCGCGGAGCGTCGTGATGGTGTTCCAGCCCATGTGCGGCACCTTCAACCCTGCCGCCGGCACGAGTTTCACGACACGTCCGCGCAGGAGTCCGAGGCCCTCGCCGCCCTGTCCCTCATCGCTGCCCTCGAAGAGCAGTTGGTGGCCGAGGCAGATGCCGAGCACCGGGCGCTCACTCCGTGCCACCTCACGCACCGCCTTGGCGAGGCCGGTGTCATGCAGCGCGCGCGCCGCGATCGAGAACGCCCCGACCCCCGGAAGGATCACGCCGTCGCACGCGGCGATCTGCGACGGATCGCCGCTGATCACGGGCTCCGCTCCGGCCACACGGAGCGCTCGCTCGACGCTGCGCAGGTTGCCGACGCCGTAATCGCATACCCCAACGCGTGTGCTCACAGCGTCCCCTTGGTCGATGGCACACCACCACCGATGACGCGGAAGGCGTCGCGCGTGGCAAGGCCGAGCGCCTTGAAGGCGGCCTCCGCGATGTGATGGGGGTTGTCGCCGCGAATGCAATCGACGTGGATGGTCGCACCGGCTGTCTGAGCGTATCCCTTGACGAACTCCGAGATAACCTCGACGTCGAAATCGTTGATGCGGCCGCGCAACTGCTCCATCGCATAGACGACGTGCGGGCGGCGGCCGTAGTCGACGACACACCGCACCAGCGACCCATCGAGCGGTGCGTGCGCCTCGCCGAAGCGTCGGATGCCGTTGCGGTCACCAAGCGCTTCGCTCACGGCGGCTCCGAGCACGAGGCCGACATCCTCGACCAGGTGGTGGGCGTCGACCTCGATATCGCCGGCGCCCGCGAGCGTGACGTCCATACCGCTGTACTTGGTGAACGCCTCGATCATGTGCTGAAAGAAGGGCAGCGGCAGGGTGATCGCCGCGGCCCCGGTGCCGTCGATGATGACGCCGGCGGTGATCTGGGTCTCCCTCGTGTCCCGCCGGATTGTCCCGGTACGAACCTGTGGTGTCATGACGCCTGCCGCGCGTGCATGCGCGCGCGGATGGCCCCCTCGTGCGCGGCCAGACCCTCCGCCTCCGCAAGGCGGATCGCCACCGGCGCCAGCGTGTCGAACTCCACATCCGAGAGGTGCACGAAGCTCGGCCATCGGACGAAGTCCATGACCGCGAGTGGTCCTCGATACCGGGCCGCGCCCTGGGTCGGCAGCGTGTGGTTGGGCCCGGCCACGTAATCGCCGATGCTGACCGGTGACATCGATCCGACGAACACAGCGCCGGCGTTGCGCACCGAGTCGCGCAGCGCCTCTGCCGCGGCTCCCTGGAGGGACAGATGCTCCGGGGCGAACGCGGCGGCGAGCGTCCTCATCTCGTCGGCGGTCGCACACAGCACCACCGACGCGTGCCGTCCCGCCGCGAGGCCGATGATGTCGCGCCGCGCGGCATCGCCGGCGACCTCAGCGAAGTTCGCGGCGATGGACTCCGCGAGCCCGGCGTCGTCGGTGAGACAGACCGCCCACGCCAGCGGGTCATGTTCGAGTTGCGAGACGAGGTCGGCGGCAACCATCGCCGGATCCGCACCGGCAGTGGCGATCACGACGATCTCGCTCGGTCCCGCCAGTTGATCGATGCCGACGGCGCCGAAGACCTCGTGCTTGGCAAGGGTCACAAATGCATTGCCAGGACCCACGATCTTGTCGACGCGCTCGATGCTCTCGGTCCCGAACGCGAGCGCCGCGATCGCCTGCGCTCCGCCCGCGGCCACCACCTCGCGGACGCCAAGCAGGTGTGCGGCCGCCGCGACCAGCGGATGCACGCCGCCGGATGGCGCCGGCGGGCTCGCGATCACGATCCGCGCAACGCCGGCGACCTGCGCCGGGATCACCGACATCAGCACGGTGCTCGGATACGCGGCACGTCCGCCGGGGACATAGCACCCGACTCGCCCGAGCGGCTCCGGGTGCAGCCATGCCCCTCCCGCACCGCGGTCGAGCGCGTCCACCTGCAGGACGTGGAATTCGCGAATTCGCTGCGCGGCGGCCATCAGCGCATTGCGCACCGGTTGGTCAAGGGCGGCCCACGCCGTCGCCATCTCCGCCGGATCGACATGCGATGTCTCGACGTCGACCCCGTCGATCCGGTAGGTCCACTCGCGCAGCGCTGCATCACCACCGGTTCGGATGTCGGCGATGATGTCGCGGACGGCGTCGCGGGCACCGACGGGACGGTGAAAGAGCTGCTCGAGCCGGTCGGCGGTCGCCGGATCGATGTCGCCCGCTGAGAAGCCGTCGCGCTGGCGCTCGACGATGACGGCTCGAAACTGCGACGGGTCGAGACGGGTGAGCTCGATGGTCATGCCGCACCGGCGGTGTGGCGCGCCGCCGCCGCGCGCCGGAGCGCGACCGCCATCGCACCCACCTGCTCATTGCGCGTCTTGAGCGCGGCATGGTTCGCGATGAGTCGCGCGGTCGACGCTCCCGCCTCGACGATCTCGACGAGGTTGTTCGCCGCGAGGGTCCGTCCGGTCGCCGTGATGTCGAGCACGCAATCGGCAAGGCCGGTCAGTGGCGCCAGCTCAACCGACCCGTGGAGCCGGATCACAACGACATTCAACGAACGCGCGGCGAAGAACCGACGCGCCGACACCGGGTACTTGGTCGCCACCCGTAACGATTGCGGCCAGACGCCGGACGCGAGCGCCGAATCGCGTGGAGCGGCCAGCACGAGGCGGCATCGACCGAACCCGAGATCGGCAAGCTCGTAGCACTCGCGGCTGCTCTCCCAGAGGACGTCCTTGCCGACGATGCCACATTCGCAGCCGCCCATCTCCACATAGACGGGCACATCGGTCGGTCGAACCTTCACGAACACGTCATCACCGCTCCGAATGCTCAGCTCCCGGTCGAACCGCGCCGGGTCGAGCCGCGCGATGCCGGCAGCCGCAAGCAGCTCGCATGCACTGTCGAAGAGCATGCCGCCGGGAAGCGCGACCCGCAGCCCCTTCATGACGCGCCGGCGACGAACGCGGCCACCGCCGCTTCGACGGTGCCCTGCTCGTCATGTCCGCGGTGCGACCAGTGGGCGCCTGAAGCGGTCACGCGCACGTCACCGTCACCACCGGCGACGAGATCGCACGCACACGCGACACCCTGGTGGCGGAGGGCGCGCGCAAGCTCAAGCGCCTCCTCATGCGCGTCGCTCTCCCAGCTGACCCGGAGCACCACCGGTGTTGTCTGCGTGCCCGCCCGCCGGACGACGCTGTCGTGACAGCGGTCGACGTGGAGCACAAAACCGGTTGCCGGAAGCGGCGTGCCGAAGCGCGAGAGCAGCGTGTCATAGCGTCCCCCGGAACCGAGCGCGAAACCGGAGTCGACGCTGAAGACCTCGAAGGTCGGACCCGTGTAGTAATCCCAGTCGCGGACCGCGCCGAGGTCGAGGTGCACGCGGTCGGTGATNNCGCGGCGGTGTCAAGGATCTCGCGTCCGCCGCGAAGCGTCGGGAACGCAAGCAGCAGGCGGCGCTCTGCGTCGGCGGCGTCGGTGCCGTCCAGCGCCGACTCGACGGCGACGAGGTCGCGGCGCGCGAGCGCGGCCAGCACCTCTTCGCGAGCCGCCGGCTCGAGACCCGCCGAATCGAGAAGCCCTGGAATGAAATCCGCATGACCGACGTCCACCTGGATGTGTTCCACACCGCCGCGCTCGAGCGCGGCCGCCGCCAGCGCGATGCACTCTGCATCGGCTGCGAGACCCCCCGCACCGACGAGCTCGCACCCCGCCTGGAGGCTCTCGCGGCGCCGCCCCGCGTTGGGCGCCTGGTTGCGCAGGACCGAGCCCGCGTAGCAGAGCCGCAGGGGAAAAGGCCCGTCATGCAGCTGGGTCGCGACCACGCGGGCCACGCTCACGGTGCGCTCGCCGACCAACGTGAGCAGCGCCCCGTCCGCGTCCATGAAACGAAACAGGGCGGACTGCTGGGCGGCGCCGCCGACGCCGGCCGCGATCGTGTCCAGCGGCTCGATGAGGGGCGTCACCATGAAGCCGTAACCCCACGCCTCGAAGGTCTCGATGAACCGGTCGGTGATCAGGCGGCGGCGCGCGGCGGGGCCGACGAGGTAGTCGTTGAACCCGTCGGCACGTCCTCGAACCGATGCGCCGGGAGGCAGCGCGTCAAGGCCTGTCATGCGGGGATTCTACGTGCCACTCAGGATTTACCCGTTGAGGGCGGAGACGGCCGCGAGGACGCGATCGGTCGCCCGCGCATCGCCGACGGTGATCCGGAGGAAGGCGTCGAGGCCCGGGACCGTGAAGTGGCGCACGAGGATTCGCGCCTCCCGGAGCCGGGTCGCGACGGCGGCCGCGGTGATCCCCGGAGGTGGCGACGCGAAGACGAAATTCGCCTGGGAGGGTTCGACCCGCCACTCCAGGCCAGCGAGACGGTCGCTCAGCCGCGCGCGCTCGCGGATCACGGTGCTGACGATCAGACGGTGGTGGGCGCGATCCTCCAGCGCGGCCATCGCGCCCGCGATCGCACAGCGATCGACGGGGTATGAGTCGCGCACCGCATTGAGGTCGGCGATCAGCGCGTGGTCGCCGAGCGCATAGCCAACCCGGAGCCCGGCGAGCGCGTGCGACTTCGAGAGGGTCCGGATCACCAGCCAGTTCGGGTGCGCCGGGAGGAGCGGCACGCACGACGCGGGTGCGAAATCGCAGTACGCCTCGTCGATGGCGACGATGCCACTCGCCTCCCAGAGCCGCGCCTCGAGGGCGGCGGGTGGGATCCAGTGCCCGGTCGGCGAGTTGGGGTTGACCACGACTCGCAGCACCGCCGGCCGGACGGCGAAACCCGGCGGGAGCGAGCCGTCGGGATGGAGCGCAACCGGCTCATCACGCACTGAGAAGAGAGCGGCCAGAATCGGGAGCAGCGAGTAGCCGGGCTCGGTTCGCACCACCGTGTCGCCGGGCGACGCATAGGCGCGAAAGCAGCAGTCCAGGACCTGGTCGGCTCCGTTGGCGACGAACACCTGCTCCGGCTCGACAACGTGCAGACGGGCAAGCGCGCTCCGCAACGGTTCGGCGACGGGGCTCGGATATCGAGCCAGCTCGGCGGCCGCCTCAGCCACCGCAGCGGCGACCGTCGATGACGGCGGCAGCGGTGACTCGTTGCTGTTCAGCTTCAACCAGCCGCCGTCATCCGTCGGCTGCTCTCCCGGCGTGTATCCGAAATCCGCGCCGAGCGACGAACGCAAGAACCTCGACACGGCGCGATCAGGAGGGTTCCGTTGCGTTCCGCATGGCTGGCGAAAGGATAGGCGGTTGACGCGACCGATCGATCGCTGTTAGGCTTCAGCCGTCGTGCAGACATCCGTGCGCCTCGCTAAAAAAGCCGTCTCGCTCCCGAGGAGTGGGTTCCTTTGCGCACGGATGAGGTGACGGCGAGCAGTTAGCACCGGATCAGATTCCGCGAAGAGCCCCTTCCTCGAAGGGGCTCTTTCTTTTTGTCCACCACCACATACGGAAGTTCATGAGCATCACCTCGTTTCGCATCATCGACAGCACGCTCCGTGAGGGCGAACAGTTCGCGCTCGCCCATTTCACGATCGAACAGAAGCTGGCCATCGCCGCCGCGCTGGACCGCTTCGGTGTCGACTACATGGAGCTCACCTCGCCGGTGGCGTCTCCGCAATCCGAGTCCGATCTTCGCCGCCTGGCGCAGACCGAGCGGCGTTTTCGCCTCCTCACGCACGTTCGCTGCAACCTCGACGATGCGCGGCTTGCTGTCGATACCGGGGTGGACGGCGTCGACGTCCTGATCGCGACCTCGTCGCGGCTCAGACCGGTGTCGCACGGTATGAGCATCGACGAGATCATCGCCATCGGGACCGCGGTGGTCGGCGAGATACGCGGTGCCGGCCGCGAAGCGCGCTTCAGCACCGAGGACTCGTTTCGGTCGGATCCCGATGACCTGGTGCGCATCTACCGCGCGATCGATCACGCGGGCGTGGATCGCGTCGGCATCGCCGACACCGTCGGAGTGGCCACGCCCTCACAGGTCCATGACCTGGTTTCCCTGGTCCGCCGCAATGTCGGCTGCGACATCGAGTTCCACGCCCACGACGACACCGGCTGCGCGGTGGCAAACGCGCTGGCGGCGCTCCAGGCGGGGGCGACGCACGTCGACACCACCATCCTCGGCATCGGGGAACGCAACGGCATCGTGCCGCTCTCCGCGATGATGGCGCGCCTGGTCACGATCCAGCCCGAGCTGGTCGAGCACTACCGGCTGGAGATGCTGCCCGAGCTCGATGCGATGCTCGCCGAGATCCTCGGAATCGCGGTCCCGTTCAATGCGGCGGTGACCGCTGCCACGGCATTTCACCACAAGGCGGGGATGCATACCAAGGCGGTGCTCCTCGATCCCGGTGCCTACGAGGTGCTGGATCCTGCGCAGTTTGGGCGCGAGCGAAGCATCCTCGCCGGCCACCGGCTTGCCGGCCGTCACGCGATCGGCGACCGGGCCACCGCGATCGGCGTCCGCCTCGACGACGACCGGCTGCGCAGCCTCACCGCCGAGGTCAAGCGGCGCGGCGACGACGGCCCGCTCGACGTCGCGACTCTCGATGCATTGATTGTCAGCTGGTCACGGACGTAGGGGAACGAAATGGGAACCATCACTGAGGAACTGTTCAGCCGGCGCCTGGGACACGACGTCCGCGCGGGCGACACCGTCATCGCGGAGGTCGACGTGGCGATGGCCCACGATGTGACCGGACCGCTTGCCATCGAAGCGTTCAGAAGCCTGGATCTCCCACTCTGGGACGCAAGCCGCATCGTCTTCAACTTCGATCACGTGATGCCGGCCAACACCGTTGCCGCAGCGGAGTTGCATCGGGTCATCCGCGAGTTCTGCGTCGAGCACACCATCACCAACCTCTTCGCCGAGGGCATCTGCCACCAGGTCATGGTTGATCGGCGGCTCGCCCGGCCGGGCGGCATCGTTGTCGGCGCTGATTCGCACAGCACGACCTACGGTGGTCTCGGCTGTTTCGCGACCGGCCTGGGCTCCACCGACATCGGCGTCGTCTTCGCCACCGGGAAGACCTGGTTTCGCATCCCTGAAACCGTTCGCATCGAGGTGCGTGGCGCGCTGCCCCGGGGGGTGTACGCGAAGGACCTCGCGCTCCACGTCATCGGTCAGATGGGCGCCGACGGCGCCGACTACTGCGCGGTGGAATGGGGTGGCGAAGCGGTGGCCGCGATGAGTGTCGATGAGCGGTTGACGCTCTGCAACCTGAGCACCGACTTCGGCGCCAAGACCGGGCTCATCGAGCCCGATGCGGTCACCTTCGCGCACTCCGGCGATGATCCCTTCGAGTTGCGGCCCGTGCGTCCGGAATACCTGCGGACGCTGATCGTTGACGCCGAACGTCTGCGCCCCCAGGTTGCAGTGCATCCGAGCATCGACAACGTCCACGACATCGACGATGTGTCCGGGACCCCCCTCGACGAGGTGTTCATCGGCAGTTGCACCAACGGACGGCTCAGCGATCTCGCGATCGCGGCGTCGATCCTCTCCGGCCGAACGGTGCATCCCCGAACGCGGACCGTCATCGTTCCGGCATCGCGGGGCGTGTACCTCGATGCCCTGAGCGCAGGCTACATCGAGACCTTCGCGCGCGCCGGTGCGCTGGTGCTCAATCCCGGCTGCGGACCGTGCCTGGGACGGCAGCACGGCGTGGTGGGCCCCGGCGAGCGCGTGCTCTCCACCAGCAACCGCAACTACCCGGGACGGATGGGGAGCCCGGATGCGCAGATATTCCTCGCCTCACCGGCGGTCGCCGCCGCATCCGCGCTTGCGGGCGCGATCACCGACCCCGCCACCCTGGAGCCGGCGCTGTGAGCGGCCGCGTCTTCCTCCTCGGCGACGGCGTCAGCACCGACGCGATCATGCCGGGGCGGTACAACGTCACCACCGATCCGGACGCACTCCGCCGCGCCTGCCTCATCGAGGCACGGCCGGACTTCACCGAGACCGTGCAACCGGGCGATGTCATCGTCGCCGGGCGGAACTTCGGCTGCGGCAGCTCACGCGAGCATGCACCGCTCTCCATCAAGCGCAACCAGGTCGCCGCGGTGATCGCCGCCAGCTTCTCACGCATCTTCTATCGCAATGCGGTGAACATCGGCCTGCCGGTCATCCGCTGCGCCGAGGCGCACCGGGTGCTGCGCGATGGCGACGAGGTCAGCGTCGATGCTCTCACCGGCGTGATCACGACACCCACGACGACGCTGCGCGGCGAGCCGCCTTCCGGGGTTGCACTGCGAATCATCGAAGCCGGGTCGCTCATCGACCTGATCAGGCAGGGCGGCTGGGCCGCGCTCGAGGGGGAACAGCGTGTGTCCTGAGTGCGATGCGCAGGTCCCGGTCGACGACGGCGTCGAACGCGGCGAGGTCGTGACCTGCCCGGAGTGCAACGCGGAGCTCGAGGTGATCGGGCTCGATCCACCCCGCTTTGTGCTCGCGCCGCCCGAAGAGGTCGACTGGGGTGAGTGATCCCATCCGCGTCGGCATGCTGTGCTCGCGGATCCGCGTCGAGGAGAAGCTGCTCCGCGACGCGCTCGCCCATCGGGGGATCGATGTCGAGATCGTCGATGATCGCGAGCTGACCCTCACGCTCGGGAATCCGAGCCCAGGTTGGGATGCGGTGCTCGAACGCAGCATCTCGCAGACACGCGGGCTCGCCATCACCCGGGTCCTGGAGTCGTGGGGCGTCCCCACCATCAACTCGTACGCAGTCGCCGCCACGTGTGCCAGCAAGCTGGACACCTCGGCCGCGCTGGTGGCGGCGGGTGTGCCGACCCCGGCGACCGCCATCGCGTTCACCCCCGACGCCGCAGTGCAGGCCGCCGAAGACCTCGGTTACCCGGTGGTGCTCAAGCCGGTCACCGGCTCCTGGGGGCGGCTGCTCGCTCGTATCAACGACCGTGACGCCGCCGAGGCGCTGTTCGAGCACAAGGCGGTGCTCGGCGGACCCGAGCACTCGGTGTTCTATCTCCAACGCCATGTGGACAAGCCGGGCCGGGACATTCGCGCGTTCGTCGTCGGTGACGAGGTCATCTGCGCGATCTACCGCTACTCCGACCACTGGGTCACCAACACCGCTCGCGGCGCGCACACGCGCGACTGCCCCGTCGACGCGACGTTGCGCCAGATGTCGCTGCGTGCAGCCGCGGCAGTCGGCGGCGGTGTGCTGGCGATCGACCTGCTCGAGGACCGCGACCAGCTCCTGGTCAGCGAGGTCAATGCGACCATGGAATACAAGAACTCGATCGACGTCACCGGGGTGGACATCCCCGGCCTCGTCGCCGACCACGTCCGCCGGGTCGCCCGCGGCGCGCCGGTCGCGGTCGGGGCCTGACCGTGACGATGGGAACCGGCGTTGCGTCCGGCACTCGTGTCGACGTCGCCGAGCTGCTCACCGCGATGCTGTCGGTACCCAGCGAGAGCGGCCAGGAGGACGCTGTGGCGTCACTGCTCGTGTCAAGGCTGCTGCGCGCAGAGTTCGACGTCGACGTCGACGCCGTCGGCAATGTCATCGCCACCTGGGGTGACGGCCCCGAGACGGTCGCGCTCGTCGGGCACATCGACACCGTCCCAGGTCACATCGACGTCCGTCGGGACGGCGATGTCCTGCATGGCCGCGGAGCCGTTGACGCCAAGGGGCCGCTCGCCACCGCGATCGCCGCGGTCAGCCGGCAGCCTCGCGACGGCGCGCGCCGCTTTGTGATCGTCGGCGCCGTCGAGGAGGAGACATCATCGATCGGAGCCCGTCACCTCGCCGAGTCGATGGCGGCTCCGTTGTCACTGGTCATTCTCGAGCCGAGCGGATGGGACGCGGTCACCATCGGGTACAAGGGGAGCCTGCGCCTGCGCGTGAGCATCGATCAGGCGCACGCCCACGGTGCGGGTCGCGAACCGAGCGCACCTGACCTGTGCGTCGGTGTGGTTCGTGCGCTGCAGGATCATGCCGCTCAGCTGAACGGTGATTCCGGCGTCTTCGACCGCGTCGACATCCGCGTGCTCCGATTCGATTCGTGGAGCGACGGCCTGAGCGACCGCGCGAGCGTGGACCTCGGCGTCCGGACACCGCCAGGGTGCGATGCTGATGCGCTCATCGAGGTTGCGCAGACCGCGGCGCCCGGCGCGAGCCTGTGCATCCTCGGCCGTGAGCCGGGGATCCGCACCGATCGGGGAAGCTCCCTCGCCCGATGCTTTGTGACCGCCATCCGCGCCCAGGGTGGAACGCCGCGATTCAAGGTCAAGACCGGAACGTCCGACCTCAACGTGCTCGTCCCCGCCTGGGGGTGCCAGGCGGTCGCCTACGGACCCGGCGACTCGAAGCTCGACCACACGCCGGACGAGCACGTCTCGATCGCGGAGTTGGAGCGTGCGGTGGCGGTGCTCGAAGCCGCGCTGAGCGCCGGATGATCCGGGCCGCCGTCGTCGGAGGCTCGGGATACGCGGGAGGCGAGCTGCTGCGTCTCCTCGCCGGGCATCCCGAGGTCGAGGTCGTTCAGGTCACGTCGGAGCGGCTCTCCGGCAAGCCGGTCGCCTCGGTTCACCCGCCGCTGCGAGGGCGTACCGAGCTGCGTTTCTCGTCCCGCGAGACGTTGGGCGACGCTGACGTCGTCTTCGCGGCGATGAGCCATGGCGAGTCGAGCGCGGTGATCGGTCAACTCCGCGGGGCGGCGCCGATCGTGATCGACCTCGGCGGCGATTTCCGGCTGCGCGATCCCGACGACTATCCACGCTGGTACGGCTGGTCACACCCGTCTCCCGAGCTGCTTGGCGCTGCCGTGTACGGGCTCGCCGAGATGCACCGAGCGGAGATCGTGGATGCATCGCTCATCGCCGCGGGTGGCTGCCTCGCAACGGCGTCGATTCTCGGTCTCGCGCCGCTCGCCTGCGCCGGTCTGCTCGACCCCGCCATCCCCGTGGTCGTGGAGGCCAAGGTCGGTTCGTCCGCGGCCGGGTCGCAGTCGGGGGACTCGACCCATCACGCTCATCGGAGTGGCGAGATCCGGTCCTATGCGCCGACCGGCCACCGCCACACCGCGGAGATCCTCCAGGAGCTCCGTCTCGGCTCGTCGAGCCACGAGCTCGCCTTCTCGGCGACCGCCGTCGAAGCGGTGCGCGGCGTGCTCATCACCGCTCACGCCTTCATCAACACCGACCTCGACGATCGTGACATCTGGCGTCTGTACCGATCCCGGTACGGATCGGAGCCGTTCGTGCGCATCGTGAAGTCGCACACCGGCCTGCACCGCTCCCCCTCTCCGAAGCTGCTCACCGGCACCAACTACTGTGATGTGGGCTTCGAACGCGACCCGCATTCGCGCCGCGTCGTGGTCACCGCCGCGCTGGACAATCTCGTCAAGGGATCCGCGGGTCAGGCGGTGCAGGCACTCAACATCCGCCACGGATTCCCCGAGACGCTCGGGCTCGAATTCGGCGGTCTGTACCCGATCTGATGATCGTCGTGAAGATCGGCGGCAGCGTCCGGCGGCTCGACCCGCTCCTCGAGGACATCGCCACCACCACGGAGCAGGCGATCGTGGTGCACGGCGCCAGCCGTGACCTGGATGACCTGTCGACCCGGCTCGGCAACCCGCCGCGGATGGTGGAGTCAGAGCGCGGTGACGTGAGCCGGTTCACCGATGCGACGACCATGGATCACTTCCTGATGGCGTATGCGGGGAGGGCCAACAAGCGGATCGTCGAGCGGCTCCGGCAGCTCGGCGTCAACGCCTTCGGGTTGTGCGGTCTCGACGGCGGCGTTGTGCGCGGGACCCGGCGGCCGGCGTTGCGCATCCGGGAGAACGGCAGGACCAAGGTGCTCCACGACAACCACGTGGGGAGCATCGACTCGGTCGACGCCATCCTGCTCGGCAGGCTGCTCGCCGCCGGGGTGACGCCGGTGATCTGTCCACCCATCGCCGGCGAGGATGGAACCGCGATCAACGTCGACGGCGACCGGCTCGCCGCCGAGATCGCCATCGCGCTCGGGGCGACGATGCTGATCATCTTCGCCGACACGCCCGGGTTGCTCCGCGATCCGTCTGATGAAACGAGCCTCATCGGACGCCTCACGACACATGAAGCGGAGCGCCTCATCCCGGCCATCGGCGGCAGGGCGCGGGTGAAGCTGCGCGCCAGCGCCGAGGCACGCGTTCGCGGCGTCGGCGCGGTGTGCGTTGCCGATGGACGGCTGCAGCGTCCGCTCTTCAGCGCACTCTCCGGCGCCGGCACCTGGGTGCGTTAGGGACTCGTCCGGCTACCCTGACCGCCACGTCCATGGTGCAGCGGTCCTTTCTCGAACGATCGACCACGATTGCGTTCGCTCATCGCGGTGGTGGCGGCGAGGCTCCCGAGAACACTCTGCCTGCCTTCGAGGCCGCCGTCACCCTGGGCTACCGATACCTCGAGACGGACGTCCATCTGACCCGCGACGGGGTGCTGCTCGCATTCCACGACAGCAGCCTCGAACGGCTCACCGACCGAGCGGGCAGGATCCGCGCGCTCTCCGTGGCCGAGGTGCGTGAGGCGGACGCGGGGTACGGGTTCAGCCCGGACGGCGGTCACTCGTTCCCGTTTCGGGGCACCGGCGTCCTGGTTCCGACGCTGGAGGAGCTGCTGACCCGCTGGGACGACGTGTTCGTGAACATCGACGCCAAGACGGACGACACCGTGGCCCCGCTGATCGCGCTGGTGCAACGCCTCCATGCGTTCAACCGAGTGTGCATCGGATCGTTCTCGGACCGCCGGGTCGCTCGCATCCGGGCGCTGGCAGGCGGGCGGATCTGCTCATCGATGGGTCAGGTCGCCTCTGCGATGGCGTACGCAGCTTCGCGAACGGGGAGGATGCCGCGCTTCCACGCCGACTGCCTCCAGGTGCCGCAACGCTGGGGAAAGCTGCGCATCGACAGGCGATTCGTGAGCGCCGCGCATCGCGCCGGCCTGCCGGTCCACGTCTGGACCGTGGACGACCAGACGGAGATGGAGTTTCTCCTCGACCTCGGTGTCGACGGGATCATGACCGACCGTCCCCGGCTGCTCAAACAGGTGCTCGAAGCCCGCGGTCTGTGGTGACGATCCAGGCGCGCTATGGTGGGATCGATGCTGCCGTCTGATCCCGGGGTGCGCCACATCCCGGCCGGCGATGAGGCCGATTGGTACCTGCCCGACGAGCACCTGCGCTGGCTGACCCGTCGGACCGTGGGAGAGGCTGCATGGCCGGTCGCTGATGGTGCGCTTCGCGACCTGGGCACGATGGTGCCGCGGGTGATCGAGCCACTGGCCCGTACCGCCGATCGGCATCCTCCGGCCCTGCGCTCCTACAACGGTCGTGGTGAGCGCGTCGACGAGATCGAGTTCCATCCCGCATATCGCGAGCTCGAGTCGACGGTGCTCCGATTCGGCGCGGTGCGTGCCGGCTACGCACCGGGATGGCGGGGCCTACCGGCCCGCGCACCCCGGACCCTGGTCACGGCGATGCTCTCGCTCATCCTCGAGTCCGACCAGGCGATCACCGGCTGCCCCATCGGGATGATGGACGCCGCGGCTCGGTGCCTCGAGCGCAACGACCCGGCGCTGGCGGCACGCTTCCTGCCCGGGATCATCGAGGACACCGGCAAGCACCTCACCGTCGCGATGTTCCTCACCGAGAAGGCCGGCGGTTCCGACGTCGGCGCCAATGAGAGCGTCGCCACGCGCGCGGGTGACGGTACGTGGCGGCTCTCCGGCGAGAAGTGGTTCGCGAGCTGCGCGCACAGCGACCTGATCCTGGTGCTCGCCCGGCCCGCCGGCGCACCGTCCGGACCACGGGGGCTGGGACTGTTCCTCATGCCGCGCTTCCTGGAGGACGGAAACCGCAATACCTACATCATCCACCGCCTCAAGGAGAAGTTCGGCACCCATGCGATGGCGTCAGCCGAGGTGGGTTTGCGCGACGCGTTCGCATGGCAGGTCGGCACCCTCGAACGCGGCCTGCCGCAGATGATGGACATGGTCAACGCGACCCGGATCGGCATCGCCACCGCGACAGGCGGCGCGATGCGGCGCACCGCCTTCGAGGCGCTCACCCACACCCGCGGTCGTTCGACGTTCGGACGGCGACTCGACCTGCACCCGCTGATGCGCGACACCCTTGCCGATCTGGTGGTGGACTCCGTCGCCGGCCTCACCGCCGCCATGGGCGTTGCCGAGCTCGCCGACCGGGCGGACGCGGGGGACCATGAGGCAGCCGCCGCGCTGCGCCTGCTCACGCCGCTCTTCAAGATGCACGGCACCGAACGCGCGCGCATCTGCGCAACCGAGGGCATGGAGGTCCGCGGCGGCAACGGGTTCATCGAGGACTGGCCGGACGCGCGGCTGCTCCGCGATGTCTACGTGCACGCGATCTGGGAGGGGTCGGGCAACGTGATCGCCCTCGACGTGCAGCGTGCCATCGAGCACGGGGCACTCGCCGGTTACCTCGGCGACACTGAACGTCGCGCCGAGGCCGTGTCGGCCGGCGGTGCCGTGGCGCCGCTTGGTGGTGCGCTCATCGACGCGCTTCATCGCATCGAGGTGCAGCTTCGGACGCTGGACGCCATCGACAACCCGGACGCGAGGCAGCTGCCGCTGCGCCGCGTCGCGCGACGCATGGCCACCCTCGCGATCGGGGCGCGACTCGCCGAGCAGGCGAACCAGTTCGCGGCCGACACCGGCAGCGGCCGTCTCGGCTGGATCGCATCGCGGTACCTGTGCCGGCTCGGTGGGGAGAACGCGCTCGCGGAGGTGGCCGACGATGCCTCGTGGCTGCCGCACGCGGACGCCCTGCTGCATGGCGGAGCGGTCCCGATCAGCGTCGCGACCGACGCGGCTCGACGCACCGCATCTGCGCTCGGTGCCCTGGTACCGGCTTAGGTCCCGATCACGAGGGCGAACGCGAATCCGTCCCAGTCCTTGACGCCGACGGTCTGGATCACCGTGGCGCTGAGGCGGCGGTCGGCTCCCATCTGCTCGATCAGACGCCGCATGCCCTTGGTATCGGGATCGTCGCTGTCGGCGTCGATCAGCCTCCCCTCGCGCACCACGTTGTCGACCACGATGAGGCTGCCGGGGTGGGACATGTCCACCGCCGCGCTGAAGTACTCGGGGGTGGTGCGCTTGTCCGCGTCGATGAAGACGAGGTCGAACGGCTCACCGCCCTCATCCTTGAGGGTCGCGAGGCTGTCGAGCGCCGCTCCGACGCGTACCTCGACCTTGCTCTCCAGCCCGGCGCGCGCGATGTTCCGCCGCGCCACCTCGGCATGGTGAGGATCGAGCTCGAGGCTGATCAGGCGGCCGTCCTCCGGGAGCGCGCGCCCCATCCAGATCGCGCTGTACCCGCCGAGCGTCCCCACCTCGAGGATCCGCCGGGCCTTGATCGCGAGGGCAAGCAGGTTCAGAAACTGCCCCTGAGCGGCGGACACGGCGATGGTGGGCAGCGCCGCGTTGTCCCTGATCACCGCCTCGAGCACCGGGTCGGCGGGTTGGAGCAGGGCGGTCGTATACGCGTCGACGGCGTTCCAGCGATCGTCACTCATGGTCCGGCAGTCTACCGGTCGGTTGGAACCGAAACGGGGATGGCCAGAGGCCGCCACGGTCGGCGGGAAATTGGGGTGGCCAGCGGGATTCGAACCCGCGACCTCCAGGGCCACAACCTGGCACTCTAACCAGCTGAGCTATGGCCACCATGGGACTCCGGTGAGGAGGCTCGGCGATTATATGGCGCGGTGGTCGGCGATCCGGATGAATCGCCGCAGGTACACTCGCCGCGCGCCCCCGTAGCTCAGCGGATAGAGCAGCGAGCTTCTAACTCGACGGTCGTGGGTTCGACTCCTACCGGGGGCGCCATTCCGGTGCGAAATCCGGTCGATGCGCTTCTCGGGAAGGCAGACTCTCGCCCATGACAGGCTCACCCGGCACGGTGCAGGACAACGCCGCCACATCGCCACCCTGGAGAGGGGTCGGAGCGGGGGTGGCGTTGATCGTGGCGTTCCGCATCCCCGCGTTTCTCGAGCCGCACTGGTATTCCGACGAGAGCACCTATGCCTACGTGGGACGCACGGTTTTCAATGGTGGGGATCTCTACGTCTCCCCGGGGGCGTGGGACAACAAGCCGCCTGTCCAGTACTGGCTCTACGGGATCGTGACCCACTTTCTGGGGTACTCGGAAGCGGCGATCCACCTCATTCCCTTCGTCAGCGCGCTTGCCGCGGTGATCGCGGTCGGCTGGGGTGTGGCCAAGCTGAGCGGCTCGAGGCGCCGGGCCGGGATCGCCTGCGTCCTCGCCGCCCTGATCATCGGGCCCCCGATCTTTGACTCGGAGCTGTTCCTCCCCGAGGGGGCGCTGATCGGTCCGATGACCTGGGCAGGCATGCTCATGCTGGTCACCATCGCCTCGCCGGCCTGGGCTGCGAGGCACCGATGGGGCCCCTACCTGGCCGGCTTCCTGGCTTCGATCGCGCTGGGGATGCAGCAGACGGTGCTCGCGGATGTCTTCGCGATCTGCGTCGTCCTGCTGATGACCTGTCCCGGCCGCTGGGTGGAGCTGCTTCGCTTCCTCGGCGCCGGCCTGGTGGTCTCGCTGCTCTGGCTGGTGCCGACCACCATCGCGTCAGGAGTCGGCGCGACGTGGTTCGCGACCGTCGGTTTCTACGGGATCTACGCGCACAACTCCCTCCCGCTCAACGTGCTCGCGCGCATCCTCCACTTTGCGGGCATCGGCGCCGGCGTCCTCGCGATCATCGGTGGGGCGATCCTGATCTCGCGCCGGACCCGGAACACCTTCTGGATGCTGTGGGTGCTGGCGGGGATCGACCTCGTGGTCGCGGGCTCCGCGCATTTCCCCTACCCGCATCTGCTCCTTCCATCGATCCCCTGGGTGTGCGCGGCGGTGGTCGCGACACCCTGGCATCGCTGGAGCGCCCTCGTACCCGGGGCTCGCCCGCGGCTGTGGGTGGGCTCCGCGGTGCTCGCGGCCGGCATCCTGCTCGCCGCTGCGCAGGGTTCGTACGCCGGCTCTTTCTGGATCAACGGGCGGAGCCTGTCCACGTACTACACCGACGGCTACTCGAGCCTCGTGAACGCAACGGAGCGCACTCAGTGGCAGAACAGCTTCTCGGACAGCATCGTTGTCGACCAGACGGTGATCCACTGGCTGATCGCCCACCACTACGCGAATGCCTCCGCAGTGGTGTGGAGCGTCGCGGACGAATGGGTCTACCTGCTGACTCCGCTCAACACGGTCCTGCCGACCGTCAGCCTGTTCAACGACGACGTGCTCCTGGGCGACCGTTCCAAGATCGGTCCCTACGTCGCCCGGCACCGCCCCGTGGTGATCATCACCAACCAGCCCAGTGTCGCGCTGCGCTCGAGCATCCTCACCGTGGTCGCGCAGTGGTATGTCCCGGTGTTCCACGTCGGCCCGGACACGATCTATGTCGAGCGCTCGCGCTTATCTCGAGCGACGCCGGCCCCCGGGCACCGGCTGGTACGCACCCACCGCTCAGCCGCTTGAGCGAAGGTAGAGCTCCACGCCATTCCCATCCATCACCCTGACGTAGTGGTGGGTGCTGATGAAGGTTCGCACGTCACTCAGGTTCTCGATGTGGAATGGTGTCACCAGGATCAGCTCCGGTGGCGATGCGTTCATCCTCGACAGGATGCCTGCGGTGCCGTTCTCGAGCGCCAGGGTGATGTACAGCGGACCGCTGCGCGTCGGGGGCACGAGCTGGTCGTCGACGAGCGGCCAGGCGAGATTGGTCCACAACATCGCCGTGCTCCCGACGAGGTTGTGGCTGGTGATCCATTGCTCGGCCTCGTTCTCGCCGTAGTTCAGAACGCCGAAGTACGTGTCGTACTCGAGCACCGAGATGGCGCCGGTCGCATACCCTGCGGCGTTGACGTAGTACCCGAGGCTCCACACGGTCGAACGGTACCCAGCCGCGAAGAGCGACCATCCCGTCGATGCGATCGCGGCAAAGGTGGCGGTGGCGACCAGCACGCGCGGCCGGCGGATGCGCTGCAGCAGATGATCGCGATGTCTCGATACGAGGCCGGTCACGAGCATCACCATTGGAATCATCACCGGCAGCAGGAAGTGCTCGTACGAATATCCCGCGGCGATCGCGGTGAACAGCAGCGCCGTGGCCCAGATGCGCACGAGCTCGAATCCGTCGTCGGTCGCGTTGCGATAGAACCAGGCCGCGACCAGCATGGCAACCACCACGCCGCCGCGGAGGACATACGCAGGAAGCCGGTTACCGAGCGCGTCGCCGACGTAATCGACGTACGACGTCACCAGCGCGAACCACACATTGTGCACGCCGGCGGTGACCATGAAAGGAACAACCACGGCCGCGACGACGATGGTGAACGTTCCGCCCACGACCAGCATCGTCCGCCAGTTCCGTCGCACCAGACACCAGAGCATGATCGAGCCGAAATCGGCAAGAGCCGTCTGCTGAATCAGGAATCCGCACGCGAGCAGCACGCCGATTCCCACCAGCGTGAGCGCACGCGGCCGGCGGACGGCTGAGCCGGTGCACGAGCAGAGGAACCACACCACGCCGACGGTGACCGGGCCGATGAGCAGGCTCTCCGGAAGTGCCAGGTCGCCATCCAGCATCGGCGTGCCGATGATCACCGCGATCGCGAGGCCCGCCCACAATGCCGCGCGCACGGAGAACAGTCGCGAGATGCCGACGACGGCGGCGATGATGGCTGCGAGGCCGCTCACAATCGTGAGGGCGTGGAGACCGGCCTCGCTGGGGCCGAAGAGCAGCTGACTCAACCCGTAGATGCCGAACAGCAGTGGCGGCTTGTTGTTCCATGCATCCACGTAGAGCCCATAGCCGAGATGCGTGAGCCATGCCGTCGATGCGTAGCCGGCCTCGTCCTGGTACCACTGCGGTTCGATGAGCGACGGGATGCGCAGCAGCACGTAGAGCGCGATCGGCAGAATGATGTGGAGGTTGCGCTTCGTGCGTGCCGGGACCTCGGACATCGTCATATCGTCGTGCGCGCGGGTGCGGCCGCGCGTCAGAAGCGCCACAACCACCTATTGTGAAGAAAAGCGTGAACCAAGCCCCTGCCGCGACCCGCCTCCACCTGGTTCGCCACTGCGACGTTCGTAACCCCCAAGGCGTCCTCTATGGCCATCTCCCCGACTTTCCGCTCAGCGAGAAGGGCGTGAGGCAGGCGCACGCGCTGGGCCGGTACTTCGCGAGCAGCACGGCGCGCCAGATCTACTCGAGCCCGCTCGAGCGTGCACGGCAGACTGCGGAGATCATCGCGACGTACCTCCCGGTGCCGATCACGTACACCGACGACCTGATCGAGACCCGGTTCGGCCTCTATCTCCAGGGCGTCCCGCCGAAGCAGGTGCCATGGCGCCGCCCCCTTTGGCTGATCCACATGGTGTGGCCGGGGCTCCTCGGCAACGACGAGAGCGTCGCCGAGCTGTCGGCACGCGTCCGCCGGCCGCTCATGCGCCTGCTCGCCGATCATCCCGGTGAGGGCGGTATCTGCGTCAGCCATGGCGACCCCATCCAGGGGTTCTGGGTGGCCGCGCAGCGACGTCCCCGCTATGCGTTGCACCGGCTGCAGTGCGCCAAGGGCGGACTCCTGCAGCTCGACTACGAGGGCGAGGAGCTGCAGAGCCTCGCCTATCTCTCCCCCACCCGGATCGCGGAGCTCGCGCCAGAGCCGGATCAGACCGAGGCCGGTTCTCGCTCAGGCGCCTGAGGCTCGCCACTCGAATCGGACGACCAGCGACGGTCGAGGGCGATCGGCTGGCGGCGCTTGCGCTGGCGACGCTCGAGGAATGGGCGCAGGTAGAGCTTGGTGAGCAGCCCGGTCATCACCAGGATGAACGACGTGTAGATGAGGAGCACACCCTGGTCGTCGTTCACCTGGAAGAGCGAGTACTGCGTCACCGACGGGAACGAGATCGAGAAGTCGATGTTCTTGCCGTTCTTGGTTGCGATGGGCAGCTGCTGGGTCTGACCGAGAGCGATCGGGATCACCTGTGCGTTGGAGAAATACGGCGTCATCGCCGCGGTGTTGAGCTGGTTCACGTTCTGTGGCGCACCGCTGTTGAGCCCGAGGTTGCCGACGTAGATCTGCATCTCGATCACCGGGTTTCGGGGTGCAACACCGCCCGGTCCGTACGTGATCGCGGTCGGGTTGATCGATCCGCCACTGCTCACCGAGGGGATGACGGTCGCGTCGGGGAAGAACGACATCTTGGCGCCGATCTGCACCGGCTGTGATGCGCCGGCGATCGTGTAGCCGAAGTCGGGGACCTTGAGGACTCCGTCGGCAAGGGCTTTGTTGCCAACGTTGTTCGCGTCGTCGAAGAACTGGATGGAGCCGTCGTACACGGTCTGACCCTGGGGATTCTTGACCACGATGGTCGGCGCCCAGCCGTAATCCTGCTGGTAGACGTTGACGTTGTCGACGCTCAGGAAATCATTGACGAGGATGTTGTTGGTCTCGATCTTTCTTCCGTGGTCGAACACGGTCACGTTGCTGACGTAGTTGCTGGCCTCACCATTGGGCGCATAGGTCGCCTCGAAGCTGTTCAGGCGCAGCGTGAACGGGGCGTAGTTCCCGTTGAAGAGCAGACCCTCCTGCAGGGTGTCGTACCCCGCGGGCGTGTTCGTGAACTCCTGGCCCTGCGTGAGCGTGACCAGGCCCTGGTACCCGGTCGCCTTGCCCCATACCACCGCGATGAGCAGAAGGAAGAAAGAGGTGTGGAACATCCACGATCCCCATTCGCCCCAGTACTGCGGCGTGCGTTTGTACCCGCGCAGGGTCCGCATGATGAGCGCGCGGCCGCGGCGTATCACGCACCACCCGAGCGACACGTACAGCAGGCCGAGCAGCACGTAGAACACCGGCGAGACGAACACCTGGGTGAGTGGCAGCTGGAGATTCGCGAAGAGCACGTTCAGGTTCGGCCACGACGTGAGGAACGCCTCGACCTTGGTCGGATCCGACGTGTTCTGCTGGGGTACGAACGATCCGATGAGGACGATGACCAGGATGCCGAGGAGCAGGAAGATCGCGGTTCGCATCCGCGTGTACTCGTGCCAGTACTTCCCAGTCTTCTCCCTGACCTTTCCCCTCACCGCGATGCGCCTGAGCGCAGTAAGCCTTTCGGATCGAAGGCGCCCGCAAGTCCGGGCTCCCAGGTGCGCGCCCCGGCCGGCCGTGACGTCGCCGTGCGCCCCGCGGCGGGCTCGAGGCGGAATGTCACCACCGAGATGACCGCCAGGCGGCCGGCGCTCCCCAGGAGGACGGCGATGAGGTCGTAGCCGACAACGTCCTTGAGCGCGGCGCCCCCCGCCTTGACGGCGTCACCGTTGGAGAGAACCGCCTCGACGCCCGCCAGTGAGCGGCGTGGCACTTCGCCTCGGGCCACCAGGGTGCCGACATGAACCGATCCCGTCTCCGCGCCCAGTCCGACGACCACGAGCTTGGCCTCGGCCACCGATGACCGCACATGGGCAACCGTCGCTCCCGCCCCGGCGCGCACCGTGAGCCCTCCCGCGGCGACCGTGATGTCGATGAGCCGATGCACGCTCAGGATGATGCCGCCGCGCTCGGAAGTTCCGCCGGGCGCTGCCGGCGCGCTGCTGGTGACGCTGATCGGAACGCCGTGCCGGTGACACACCGTGGCGACGAGCACGAGCGACGCCGCATCAGCAGGGCTGACCACGTCGCCGGTGACCCCTGCCGGGCCGACCACCTCGACAAATTGCTTGAGCAGCTCNNCCCTTGAGCGATGCGCTCGCCGCCGTGTAGACGAGCACGATCATGACTCCGAGGATGAGGGTCCCGGCGGTCGTGGCGACCAGGACAGCGGTGCCCGCAAACCCGGTGCGCGACCAGCGGTACTCCTCGGCGCCTGCCGCCGGACGCTGATACATGAGCAGACCAACTCTGAGGTAGTAGAACGCCGACACCGCACTGGTCGCGATGCCCCAGAGCGCGAGCGGAACCTGTCCCGCATTGATGGCCGCGGTGAAGACGAGG
>PKWB01000126.1 GCA_003131685.1 Candidatus Dormiibacterota bacterium | reverse complement strand
GCGGCTGCCCCAACGGCTGCGGCCAGCACCACATCGCCAACATCGGCTTCACCGGCGCGTCGATCAAGGTCGGCGACAAGACCGTGCCCGCCTACATCCCGCACATCGGCGGGTCCTACGAGAACGGCGAGGTGCGCTTCGGCGACCGGCTCAAGAGCCGCCTGCCGGCCAAGCGCGTCCCGGACGCCGTCGAGCGCTGGGTCCGCTTCTACGAGTCAGACCGCGAACCGGGCGAGGAGTTCAATGCTTTCGCCGCGCGCGTCGGCACGGCCGCGTTCGAGCAGCGCGTAAAGGACCTCTCGATGCCGATCGAGTTCTCACTGGAGAACATCAACTACTTCATCGACTGGTCGAAGAACCAGCCGTTCCACGTCGAGCGCGGTGAGGGCGAATGCGCCGTTTAGGCCCGACGGACGCTCTGGACAGCTTCAACCATTTCGACCGGTATCCTGAACTTCCGTAGTGGCCACCACCACCCCCGATCTTGAGCGCGCCAGCGCTCAGGACGTGCTCGCCTACGGCGTCGAGCATTTCCATCCGCGGCTGAAGACCGCCTGCTCCTTCCAGAAGGAGGAGTCGGTGCTGATCGACGAGCTGCTGCGGCTCGACCAAGGAACCGGCAACACGGTGAGGATCATGACGATCGATACCGGCGTGCTCTTCCCCGAGACCATCCAGACCTGGCGCGCGTTCGAGGAGCGCTTCGGCGTGAAGATCGAGGTGCGGGACGCGAGCAGCGGCGGCGAGCCGTGGAGCGGGCCGGAGCACTGCTGCTCGATCGCGAAGGTCACGGCCCTGGAAAGCTCGCTGGCCGGCGCCGAGGGCTGGATCACCGGCATCCGCCGCGAGCAGGGCCCGACCCGCGCGAGCACCGAGTTGATCGAACGCGACGACAAGCGCGGGCTGTGGAAGTACAACCCGCTGGCGCACTGGACCGACAAGGACCTGTGGCGGCGGATCAACGAGCGCGAGTTGCCATACAACCCACTGCACGACCAGGGGTATGAGTCGATCGGCTGCGCGCCCTGCACCCGCGCCGTCATGCCGGGCGAGCCGGAGCGTGCCGGGCGCTGGTGGTGGGAAGGCGATTCCGACAAGGAGTGCCTGCTCCATCCGCCACTCGAGAGCGGATCGCAGGCAAACCTTCTCGGCAGTCCGGTCAGTGCCCCGCTGGGAGCAGCGCGCTCAACTTCGCGGCCATGAGCACCGAGATCGCATCGTGGGCGTCGTTGACCAGGCGGGTGTCATCCGCCTGAGTGATCACACCCTTCGCGACCCCGAGCGCGAGCCCGGTCCGCACCTCGGCAAGGGCATCGGCCGCCACCTTGGAGGCGTGCGTTCCGGCGATCTGATCCAGGGTTTCGCCGCGGAGGAGATCAGCGCCGACCTGCTGCCAGGTGAGCTTGGTGTCCGTCGTGAAGAAGTCGAAAACGTGCGACGCCTCGTTCTTGAACTGGCCGGACGCAGCCAACGCGCCCGAGGAGAGGAGCGAGGAGACGCTGGTCGGCGCTGCGGCGAGCGCCGCGGTCTGCGCCGGAGGCGCCGGGGCCGTGGTGCGGTCAACAGCCACCACGGTGCCGAGGCCGATGACGGCGGCACCGAGCACGGCGATGGCGACGTTCGTGGGTCGGAGCAGCGGGTGCATGATGGAGGTCCCCCGGGGTGTACGGTTGCTTGCTCACAGCGTAGCCCGATTGGCTCGACGGCGAGCTGGCAAGCCTGTGACGATCAGCCGGCGCCGATCTTGCGGCGGGCGCTCGGCGGCTCTCCAGATCTGTGGTAAACTGCACGCCGACCTAGCGCCGCTAGGTCTCTTTTGTGTTTGAGGCAATTGACACGTGGCTACGGCCAAGGGCGGTTCCGCGATCATCACGTTGCAGTGCAACGAGTGCAAGGAACGCAATTACACGACGGTCAAGAACAAGCGCAACGACCCGGATCGTCTGGAGTTGCGGAAGTTCTGCAGGCGTTGCCGCGTGCACAGGCAGCATCGCGAGACCAAGTGACCGAAGGGGCGTAGCTCAGCTGGTAGAGCATCGGTCTCCAAAACCGAGGGTCGCGAGTTCGAGTCTTGCCGCCCCTGCCATCACACGCCCAGCCCGGCTCGCCCCGGCACCCGCATCAGGAGAGATCACCGTCAATGGCCAAGGTTCGAAGCGCCCCGGGCGGTCCCCGTACCCCACGCCCAGTTCTGCCCACACCGGCCGCCGGCCGCTCGGGCCCGCTCGGCTATCTGCGGGGCGTCTGGGAAGAGCTGAAGAAGGTCGTCTGGCCGGCGAGGGACGAGTTGGTGCGCATGACCGGCATCGTGATCGCCACCGTCATCATCTTCGCCGCACTGGTGGGTGGCGCGGACTACCTGCTCAGCCTCGGGGTGAAGCAGGCGGTCGCAACCCAGGCCGCCTCGGCCACGGCCACCCCGGCGCCGACCACCGCCGCGCAGGCAACCGCCGTACCAACCGTCGCACCGACTGCGGCTCCAACCGTGTCGCCGTAGCCGTCGTGGGAGAATGAACATCGCAGTGAGCAACGCCGCCGTTTCCGCCAAGGACGCCCGCTGGTACGTGGTGCATGCGTATTCCGGCCATGAGGAGAAGGTTCGCGCGAACCTCCTCAAGCGCGTCGAGTCCATGGACATGCACGACCAGATCTTCGACGTCCTGGTTCCGACCGAGGAGGTCATGGAGATCAAGGACGGCCAGCGCCGCAAGGTGAGCAAGCGGATCTTCCCCGGCTACATCCTCGTCAACATGGTGATGTCGGATGAGTCGTGGTACGTCGTCCGCAACACACCTGGGGTGACCTCCTTCGTCGGCTCGGGCAACAAGCCCGTTCCGTTGCAGGAGCACGAGATTCGCGGCATTCAGAAGCAGGTGAAAGCCGAGGCTCCAACCAAGGTCAACGTCGAGTACGAGGTCGGCGAGAACGTTCGCGTCATCGATGGACCGTTCACGGACTTCCACGGCAAGGTGACCGAGATCAACGTCGAGAAGGGCAAGCTCAAGGTGCTCGTGAACATGTTCGGTCGCGAAACCCCTGTCGAGCTCGACCTCCTCCAGGTCGAGCGCCTTCGCTAGGCACCTTCAGGAAACCAAGTCAAGGAAAACCATGAGCAAGAAGAAAGTCAAGACGATCATCAAGCTGCAGCTCCAGGCCGGCAAGGCGACTCCCGCGCCGCCGGTCGGCACCGCCCTGGGTCCCCACGGGCTCAACATCATGGAGTTCTGCAAGGCCTACAACGAGCGCACCGCCAACATGTCGGGTGTCATCCCCGCTCAGATCACCGTATTCGAGGACAGGACCTTCAGCTTCATCACCAAGACGCCCCCGGCGTCGGAGCTGTTGAAGAAGGCGGCCGGCGTCGAGAAGGGATCGGGGAATCCGAACCGCGACAAGGTCGGATCGCTCTCGAAGGCGCAGGTGCGCGAGATCGCCGAGGTCAAGCAGGCCGACCTCAACGCCCACGACCTCGAGCACGCCACAAGGATCATCGAGGGCACGGCCCGATCAATGGGTCTCAACGTCAACTGAGCCACTGAGTGGGAGGGCGCGTTCACGCGCCCGCCAACACCACGGAGAAAGTGAAGATGCCCAAACCACACGGCAAGAAGTACCGCCAGGCCGCGAGCGCGATTGAGGCGGGGAAGTTCTATCCGCCGTCCGAGGCGGTGACCCTGGTTCGCCAGACCGCGGTCACGTCGTTCGATTCGTCCATCGAGGCGCACATCCGACTCGGTATCGACCCACGCCACGCCGACCAGGTGGTGCGCAGCACGGTGACGCTCCCGCACGGCACGGGTAAGACCAGGCGGATCGCGGTGTTCGCGACCGGCGAGAAGCTCCGCGAGGCCATCGAGGCCGGGGCGGACGTCGTCGGCGGCGAGGACCTCGTCAAGAAGGTGCAGGGCGGAGAGATCGACTTCGACGTCGCGCTGGCGACCCCCGAGGTCATGGGCATGGTCGGTCGCCTCGGCAAGATCCTCGGCCCGCGCGGCCTGATGCCGAACCCCAAAGCCGGGACTGTGACCTTCGATATCGCCAAGGCGATCCAGGATGTCCAGGGCGGCCGCGTCGAGTTCCGCAATGACAGGACGGGCATCATTCACACCGCAATTGGTAAAGCTTCGTTCGACGACGACAAATTGCGAGACAATTTCGCCGCTTTGATGGATGCGATCGTTCGAGCCAAGCCCACCGGCGCAAAGGGCACCTACGTGAAGACGGTCACGATCGCCGCCACCATGGGCCCAGGCATACCGGTCGACCCGGTACAGGCAGCACGCTTGTCGGTGGGCTGAGGTCCGATCGATTTGATCCGGCTCCTCATCGTCGACGACATCGCGAGCACCCGGGATAACCTGCGCAAATTGCTCGGGTTCGAAGAGGACATCGAGGTCATCGGCACTGCCGGTGACGGCAAGCAGGGGCTCGAGGAAGCGCACCGCCTGCTGCCCGACATCGTGCTCACCGACGTGAACATGCCGATCATGGACGGCATCCAGCTGACTGAGCGGCTCGCTCAGGAGCTGCCTGCCTCACCGGTGATCATCATGTCGGTGCAGGGCGAGCGTGACTACCTCCGGCGCGCGATGCAGGCCGGCGCTCGCGAGTACCTCATCAAGCCCTTCAGCCATGACGAGCTGGTGGCGGCCATCCGCCGCGTGCACCAACTCGAGGAGAAGAAGGGAACCTTCGCGCGAGCGGCAGCCCCCGACAGCAGCGGCGCTCCGCGCGCGGCGGCGCTCGGCGAGGTGATCGTGCTCTTCTCCGGCAAGGGCGGGGTGGGGAAGACCCTGCTGGCGACCAACCTGGCAGTGGCGCTCGCCGTCGAAACCGAGTCACGCGTTGCCCTCGTCGATCTCGATCTCCAGTTCGGGGACATCGGGGTGATGCTCAACCTCGATCACAGCAGGAGCATCACCGACGTGGTGGACTCAGAGACGCTCGAGCCCGAGATGCTCAACGAGGTCATGGCCCAGGGACCGAACGGGGTCCGGGTGCTCCTCGCGCCGATCAGCCCGGAACTCGCCGATCTCATCACCAACGACCACGTCCGCATGGTGATGGGAGAGCTGCGCAAGACGTTCGACTACGTCGTGGTCGACACCTCGTCACACCTCGCCGACTTCAACCTCGAGGTCATCGAATCGGCGCAGCACATCCTCGTGGTCACCGCGCTGACCATCCCCGCGATCAAGGATGCGAAGCTCGCTCTCAAGGTGCTCGAGTCGCTGACCGTCGACCCGAGCTCCGTCCTCCTCGTCGTCGATCGCAGCGACTCGCACTCCGATTTCAACAAGGATTCGATCGAGCAGAATCTGCGCCACAGCGTCGGCGCGCAGATTCCCTACGACCCCCGCGTGGTTGGTGATTCGATCAATCGCGGGATCCCGTTCGTGACCTCGAGTCCGGAATCGGAGATCAGCCGCTCGATCCGTGAGCTGGCCGGCGCGCTGGTTCCCACCGGCGGTCAGCCGGTCGGCGCCGGCGTCGCCGCCGGCAAGGCGGACGACAAGCGCAAGCGCCGAATCTTCGGACGCTGACTTCAGACGCTGACTAAGGACACCGACGAAGGACTGAGGAGACCCCGGCGGAGGCTGAATAGTCCGGTTTGAAGCCGGAGCCGGGGTCTCCTCAGTCCCGTGCGAAGCTGAACCGTCGGCGGTTTGAAGCCGGAGCCGGGGTCTCCTTCGTCCGTCCCTCCGGCCTTGGTTAGTCCCGCGCGAAGCCGAGCCGGCGGCGGCTGCGCTTCTTGCCGGGTTGCTCCGCGGTGGAGGCCGGCTCCGCGTCGCCGGTGAGCGCCGACGCGAGACGCTCGAACGCTGCCGTGACAGGGGTGGAGTGGCCGCCGATCACCACGGGCACGCCGGAACTGACCGACCCGCCGATCGCGGTCGCGTCATGGGGGATCTCCGCCGCGACCGGGTGGCGCAGAAAGTCCTCGATCCGGGCGCGATCCATGCCTCCCGCGAGCGCCGCATCCCGGTGGTTCGCCACCACCACGATGCGTTCGGGATCCACCTGGAGGACGCCGATGACCGACATGATCAGGCGGGTGTTCTTCACCGAGGTGACGCTGAAGTCGGTGACCAGCACGATGTGGTCCGAGTTCTCGAGGGCCTCCAGGGTGATCTCCGAGAGCTGCGAGGTGGTGTCGGCGACCACGAGCTCGAACGTGGAGCGCAGCTCGGCGACGAGCGAGCGCAGGTGTGCGGTGGTGACATAGTCGGCGAGCTCGGGGCTCGGTGGCGCTGCGAGCACGGTCAGCCCCTGCGGACCGAGCGAGAGTGCCTGCTGAATCACGTGACGGTCGGTCACCCCGGCGTCGCTGGCGGCGAACTCCGCGATCGACCCGTCCGGTGTCATGGCGAGGAGCGCGGCGATATCGCCGAATTGCAGGGACAGATCGATGAGCACGACGCTTCCCGGGTGCGGCCGGTTGAGCACCAGTGCGAGGTTGGTGGCGATGATCGACTTGCCGACGCCGCCCTTGCCCGAGACGATGGTGATCATGCGTCCCTCACGGCGCCGGGCCCCGTCGGGAGCCGCAGGTCCACCGCGCTCGGGCTGGCGAACCGCCTGCGCCGCCCGCTTGCGTGCCTGGAACGCATGCACCCTGTGGATGGCGGCAACCAGGTCGTCCCCGGCGAATGGCTTCTGCAGCACCTCTCGAGCGCCGGCGAGCATCGCCCTCCGGAACAGCTCGCTGCCGCTCTCCATCGACATCAGGATCACGCCCGCCTGGGGGGCGTACTCGGCGAGCATCTCGGTCGCCTGCACGCCGTCGAGGCCGGTCAGGCCGGCATCGAGCACCGCGATGTCGGGGACCAGGTGCAATGCCTCCTGGAGTGCCTTCTCACCATCGCTGGCGGTGCCGCAGACCGTGATGTCCTCTTCGGCGGCGAGGCGGCGGATGAGGTTGGCGCGGATGCGCTCGCTGCCATCGGCGATCAGGACGCGGATCACGGCGCCACCTTACCTCCGGCCCAGGCTGAATCGGCGCCGGTATGCCGGGGTTTCGGGCGTGGGGATGTCGACGGCGCTGGTCTCGATGGTGCCGGCGGGCGC
This sequence comes from Candidatus Dormiibacterota bacterium, assembly GCA_003131685.1. Classification (GTDB taxonomy): domain Bacteria; phylum Chloroflexota; class Dormibacteria; order Aeolococcales; family Aeolococcaceae; genus Palsa-851. The sequence goes on along the minus strand of PKWB01000126.1, from coordinate 3,853 downwards.
CGCGACNNTGAGCCGCCGCGAAAGCTCGGCGCGCGGTTGCGCCAGGACGATCGGCGTCCCGGAATCGAGCGAGGGATCAACCCTCGGGTCGTAGGGGAGATCGACCAGGATGCGCCTGCCGAGAATCTCCTCGATGTCCTCGCGACGGTAATTGGTGCGCGGACGCGTGTGGTTCAGGACGACGTCGACACGATCGAGATCGATACCGAGTGCCTCGAGCATCAACAGGGTGGCCTTGGTTCCGCGCACGGCGCTGAGGTTGTAGCTGGTCACGAGAAGCAGGCGGTCGGCGAGCTCGAACGCCTCCAGCACGCGCTCATCGAGGTGTGATGGGGTATCGACGACCATGAAGTCGTGGGCGCGGGCGGTGGCCCTGATGACGGCGCGCACATGGGCGGCGGTGATCGCCTCGGCCAGCTCGGGGCCCGAGGGGGCTCGCAGCACCCGCACGTCCGCCGGTCCGGTGGCGAGCACGTCGTCAAGGAGCGTGGGGTCGATGTCCTCTCCCTGCGCTGCGAGGTCGGCGACGGTCAGAGGGTGATGCTCGACGTGGAGCATCCCCGCGGCATCGCCGAACTGGAGATCGATGTCCACCAAAGCCGCACGTGCGCCTGCCCCGCGCGCGAGGATGACGGCCAGGTTGGTGGCCACCATCGACGTCCCGGTGCCTCCCTTGCCGGAGAAGGCGACGACCACGGTGGCTCTGCCCACCGGGGCCCGGACCTCGCGCCGTGCCTGGCCGGCGACCGCACCGCCTGCGCCCGGCACGGGTGTGTCGACGACGCCGGCGACTCCGGCAGGGGAGGCCCCGGCGGCGAGGCGAATCGCCTCGAGGAGGCCGGCCCCCGTCGCCGATTCGCTGATCGTGCCTGCCGCCCAGGTGTCCGCCACCTTGGCGGTAGCGCTCGTGGTCATGAGAAGGATGCGGGTCGCCGGCGACACCGACGCGAGGTGCGCGGCAAAGTCCGACGGCGGCAGATCGGCGAAGCGCTCGTGCAGCACGAGCACGTCGGGCTGGCGGAGCCACGCTTCCTCGATGACCGCCGACGCCTGATGCGCGACGCCGCAGACGTCGATGTCGTCGCGGTAGGGCTCGAGCTTCTCCAGGTCGCCCACGATTCGCGCGATCTCGTCCGCGATGAGTACGCGGATCACATCCGCCCCCCGCACGCCAAGTGCATCGGGCGATGGTACGGCGAATCGCGTGCAGGTGGATGGCGGGTACCACCATGCGACACAGCGTTCACACGCAATAAAAAGAGGAGCCGACCCGATGGCCGGCTCCTCTTGACTGTCCTGGTTGCTTGTAGAAGCTACGAGGCCAGGCCGTTGCTGATGTTCGAGAACACGTTGTTGACCTGCTTGCCGACGACTTGCAGGATAACGATAACGACGATGGCGATAAGGACGAGGATGAGCGCATACTCAACCATGCCCTGGCCTTCCTCAGCCTCCTCACGCTTGCGAGCGATGAACTCTGTTGCGCGAAGGTACAGGGTGCTCAGCATATCCATTCTGTGTTTCACCTCCTTTCGGGTTGAATTGTCGGCCGAGATGTTTGCTCGGACCCGACTGATGCGAGTGTGGGGCCCTGCTGCTGCAACGGAATGGCCTGCGTGCTAAATATTGGTAACGAAGGATCGGACACGGCCCGGACAGTGAGCCCGCAACCAGAAACCGTGGTGATTTGATGACAACCGGGCTACGAGAGCGTCGCTCCGAATTGGGCTGACCTAGACTCCGGCCATGGCCGAGGCGGTCGCGATTCCAGCACGCCGTGGCGACCTGGAACGTCGCGTCGAAGAAATCCGATTCCTCGTCTTCGGACGCTCGCTTCCCGCAGTGCTGTTCGCGCTGCTCGGCTGGCGCGTGTGGTCGAATCTGCTGTCGCAGGTGCACGCGCTGCCGGTGCACGCGGGATTCGGAGACTTCCTGGCCGGCCCGCTCACTACCGGTGTGTACCTGCTCTTCTGCATCATCCCGGTGGGGATCTACCTGATCCGCCCGCGGCCACGCGCTCGCGACGGCCGGGTGATCGCGCGGACCGCTGGCCTGGTTGGCACCACCATGCTCCTCGTGGTCGGAGCGTTCCCGATGCCCGTGCTGTTCACCCCGTGGGCCGTGATTCGCGACATCTCCGCTCCATTGGCGCTCGGCGCGTTCGTCCTCGCGGTGTACGGCCTCCTGTATCTGCGCCGGAGCCTGAGCATCATGCCGGAGGCACGCCGCCTCGTCACCGCCGGTCCGTATCGGTTCATCCGTCACCCGCTCTACGCCGGCGAGATGCTCGCGGCGTTCGCACTCGTGCTTGCTCGGCCCGCGCTCTGGGCCACGCTGACCCTGGTGCCGTTCATCGCGGTGCAGATGCTCAGAGCTCGGTTCGAGGAGGGCTTGCTCGCCAGAACCTTTCCCGAGTACCGGCTGTACGCCGCGCGGACGCCGCGGCTCATTCCCTTGGTGTGGTAGGTGAGCAGGGTTCGCGCTGAGCCGACCGATGCTAATGTGGATCAGGTGATGACCGCCGAACCCACGCCAGCGTCCACGCATCCCTGCACGCAGGGCGAATGCACGTCCCCCGACGGCGTGTCGTGCGCATACGTCGACCGCCGAGGTCGCGAGTGTCGCACCGCCTGGTGCATCGAGCATCGGGTCACCATCGAGGGCCGGGTGTATTGCCGCCGCCATGCAGGCGTTGTCAGTGCTCTGCCGAGCCTCGACAGCTCGCTCGCCGTGTCCCTGCCGGACCTCGACAATCGGGCGCCCTCGCTGGTCGGCTGGGTCTCACGGCAGATCGACGGCGACATCTGGCGCCTCCTGCTCAAGGAGCTCACCTCCGGGAGCGGCGGACAGCTCGTGGCCGACCCGGTCACCCTGATCTTCGTCGGCATCGGCCGGCGGCGCGCCTGGGAGCGGTCCTGGCGTCTCGACAGCCACGTCGGCATCGCCCATCGGGTGAGCATCCTGGTCGAGGAGCTCGACGACACCATGATTACCGTCAAGGTCGGCCAGAACACGGTGGAGCAGCTCGTCCCGCCCTGGATCCAGCATCGGGTGCGCGGCGAGACGGTCGCGCCCGATGAGGACCGCAGGGAACGCGAGGAGTTCTACCAGCGCGTGCTCGACTCGATCGAGCGCGGCCTCGGGCGCGAGCGCGATCTCTCGCACCACATGGCAGAGGGTCGCCTGAGCGCGCCCCAGGGTGGAGCGGGGGCATAGGTATGACCCGCGGCAGCATCCTCATCGTCGACGACGATCCCAGGCTCCTGCACATCGTCGCGATGTATCTCGGCATCGAGGGCTATGACGTGACCACCGCCGAGAACGGAGAGGACGGCCTTGCGCAGGTTGAGGCGCGCGCGCCAGACCTCGTGATCCTGGACATCATGATGCCCGGCATGGACGGCTACGCGACGATGCGAGCCATGCGGGAACTACCGTCGGGTGAGCGGATCCCACTGGTTGCGTCCACGGCGAAAGTTGAAGCCGGCGAGCGCCAGCGGTGCCTGGACGCAGGCGCCAGCGCCTACGTCACGAAGCCCGTCGACACTGCGCAGCTCCTTGAGGTGCTCGGCGAGTGGCTTCCGGCGTCTGAAGATGTACCTCCAACGCCCGATGATCGCCCGCCGGCACTGAAGTCCCTGCCTACGAATGAAAAACGAGGCGGCAGCAATGTCGCGGGGATGAAGGTTCTCGTGGTAGATGACGATTTCCGCAACGTCTTTGCTCTTTCCGCGCTTCTCGAACGCGTCAACGTCGAGACGCTCTCGGCCGGCAACGGTAACCAAGGTATCCAGCTGCTCAGCCAAAGCCCGGACGTCGATCTCGTGCTCGTGGACATCATGATGCCGGGCAT
>PKWB01000050.1 GCA_003131685.1 Candidatus Dormiibacterota bacterium | reverse complement strand
TTACTGAAAGATCCGGGCTAGTGAACCAAGGGTTATCCACATCCTTCGGCGGTGCCGCAATTTCCAAAGTGAGCCGCACATATGTCGCGATATGGAACGCACGCGGCGACACGATCAATCGTTCTGACCTTTTGTTAGCGGATCCGCTCCGAATGCGGCTGCAGGACGGTGATACCGCGCTGCAAAGCCGAGTGGTCCATAGGAGCCGAGAGCAAATCGGCTTGGCCGTTAAGCTAAAGCCTCACGAGACGGTCGTGATGTTCGATTTCCTTGATCCGGGCGATGGCGGCGTTATCGCGATACTCCACCAAGGTAGTTCACCTCCGCGGCTCCTTGGGACGATTATGGGTTCGAAGATGGACCGCCCCATGAAGGGGGCTCTCTTCGGCTGCGATTGATTGGATGTCGTCTGCGGGGCGCCTCAACCGTCTGCGCCAGCGGCTTCGTTCGAGTCTTCGCCGTAGGCGCTGGGTTCCCCTAATCTTGGCCACGCTCAGCTTTGCCTTCTTCGTTGTCGAACTGGTGTTGACGGTTACTCACCGCTCACAGTTGGTCCCAACAAATCACTTCGACCTGACGACCCTTGCCGGACAGAAGGGTTTCGCCGATCAAGTACGTACCGTAGGGTCGGGTGACGTTTTGAACGTGATCCTCAGTCTAGGATTAGCGGTCTCGTATCTTCTTCTCTTGTTGATGCTCGTCGTGGGTGGTCGCCGACTAATTCCGCCAAGTATCGTCAAACAGCATGCCCCATTCACAAGCGATTCCGACGACGACTAGACAACCACGCGACCGTTCGGCGCGCATCGCTCCCCGTGCGATATCACAGCGGGACGCGTGTCGTCATCGGCCGCGAGGCCGTGCGGCTCTCGCGCGCAACCGGCGCAGTCGGTACGGCCGGACCGCCGCACTCGGGCCAGCGCCACGGAAGACGAGCCGCGCGGGGCTCGCGCGTTGTGTGTCCCGACTGACAGACGTGCGTTATGCGTTGCTCGGCCACGGGTTCGGTGCGGGCCGTCTGTTCGACGGCGGCCTCCGAGCGACGCATACGCGGTTCAGCGTCGGCCCACGTCCGATAACCGCGCTTCGGCGTTTGCACGACTAGACGCGCTTTAGCGGCGTTGGCGCTCGTTTCGAGTGCGCGCCGCCGGGCCGCCTTTGCATGACGTTACGCGTGAGCGACGAGCGCGTTGCTCGCGGCCGGATCGAGAACCTGACCGTCTACCCGCGCGCGTCCGATGTACCCGAGTTCCCCATAATCCGCGAATCTCTCGTTTAGCAGGGTGATGAAGAACAACCCGATCGGGCGCTGCTAAGGACGGAGACCTCGACGACACGGAGCGCTGCGCGCGGTCGGTGATCGTGCTCTCGAACTTTCGGCCCTGAGCCGCTGCTCAGGGAGGGGAATCACCCCGGCAGCACTTCCAGATTGGCCATCCGCACCAGGTTGTACGCGCTCACCGTGAGCAGCATCCACATCTCGTTGCGGCGCTGCCCGATGTAGCGCAGCTTGCGACCTCCACCCACGGTCTTCTTCCAGCCGAAGACTTCCTCGACGCGCTTGCGCACCTTCTGGCTGAGCGCGTACCCGACATGGCGTGTGGTCCGATCATCAATGGCGCTGCGCCGACCGGTGGTGTGTTGGGTGATGTGCGGTGTCACCGACAAGGCGCGACAGCCGGCCACGAAGTCCTTGGTGTCGTAGCCTTTGTCGCCACCCACCGTCCAGCGTTTCGAGGTCGGTCGCTCGCTGCGCCGGCGCTGCAGGAGGCGGAGCGCGGTGGCGCGTTCTGCATAGCCGTCAGCCTGGGTGAGCGCGGCGTCCACCACCAGCCCGTTGCGGTTCTCCATGAGCAGGTGCCCGGCGTAGCTGGGCTTGGCCGCAGTGCCAGAGTTCTTCTTGGCCAGACGTGCCTCCGGGTCAGTGGTCGATTGGTGGGTGTCGTTGCGCCGCCGCTGGCCGTGGAAATCCACCTCGGGGTTGCGTCCGCTCGGCGGTGCGCTGTTGTCGTCCTTGGGACGGACGCTCTTCACCGAAGCCCAGGCTTCCAGCAGGGTGCCGTCCACCGTGAAGTGATCGTCGGAGAGTAGCTGACGGCGCTCCGCCTCAGCCCGCACTGCGTTGAAGAAGCGATGCGCCACCTCGTGGTCGAGCAGTCGCTCGCGGTTCTTGCTGAACGTGGTCGGGTCGAAGGCAGGGTCGCCGATGTTCATGTGCAGGAACCACTTGAAGAGCATGTCGTACTGGAGCCGCTCGCAGAACTGGCGCTCGCTGCGCACCGTGTAGAGGGCGATCAGCAGCGACGCCTTGAGCAGCCGCTCGGGGGCGATGCTCGGCCGGCCCACGCGCGAGTACATGGCCGCGAAGTCGGCGTCCAGCTCGGCGAGCGCTCGATCGACGATCGCCTTGATGCGCCGGATCGGGTGATCCGCCGGCACCAGTTGGTCGGGCGTGAGCGTGGAGAGGATCTCCACCTGGTCGCTGGTGTTGCCACGCATGTGAGATCTCCTGCTGGGACGCGTTCCCAGCAAGACTCTCACACCCCTGATTAACCTGACAAGGGGTTTTTCATCACCCTGTTAGGACTTGAACCTCGAAACTCGACGCGACGCGGATGACGAACGCGCTCGCGAGATTCGCGAAGATGCCCACCGTATTTCCCGGTCCCAAGTTACTGATCGCGGTCGCCTCGGTCTCCAAAACTGGAATTCCAAACAGCGTCGGCGCGGACAGGAACTGCACCGGTTGCGTCGAGCCGAATGCTTCGTCGCCCATCGGGACCGTCCGCGTCGGCTGATCGAGCATAAGCGGGCGCCCGTTTCCGTCCACGATGCCGCGCATATACTTCGCGGTGTTCGGGCTTACGATGAACGCCGCGCCGGACGAACCACGGTGCGCGAGATCGAGCGAGTAAACCCACGCGATAACGTCAGCGCCCGTGATTACCAACCCGCCCGCTGTGGCCGTGGTGGTGGTCGCCGTGGTCCCGGTAACGAGCGTTTGCATAAGGTCCGCTTCGGTCGCACGCGCGACACGTTGCGAGAACGCAGCGGCGAGCAACGCTTGTACGTCGAACGCCGCATCTTGTACGAGCCCGCGCCCGACGCGCGCAAGGTCTTTCGCGACGTAGAACGGTGTCGCGCCGAATAGGATTTGACGCAGCGCGACATCGGTCTCGGTTCCGAGCGTGTCTTCGGCGCCGACGCCGGACGCGACGCCTTGCTCGCTCGCGGCGATCGCGGGATACTGCGCGGGCGCACCGTTCGCCGACTTCCAGATCGCAGCCTTAGACCAGAGCGCCGACTGATACGACAATCCGACGTAACACGAATCGCTAAACGCGGTCGGGACCAGATACCCGCCGCCCGCGCCGACCGCTTCCCCCATGTCGCGATGCTCGACGCCGGTCCGCACGTAAGAATCAAAAGCGCGCTCGTAACGGGTCCACCCGGCGCGACTGGCTGGTCGCTCGGCGGGCGGCGTCACGCCGTCGCGTTCCATCTCGGCGCGCACGGCGGGACCGAGGATCGACCTACCGCCCGCGTTAGCGGATGCGAGTTCGTCGAGTTCTTTCAGCGAGCGCAAAGCGCCCTGCGCGTCGCGCAGCGGGACGCCGCGAAGGTCGAGCGGTGGAAGTTTCCCGCTCGGATTATCCTTTACGACGGCGTCGAGTTGACGACGCGTAATCCCTGCCTATTCGGAGCGCCGCGCGTCGCGGTTTCGCGCGCGGTCATGCCCGACGCGCCCCGAGGCCGGCCGCGACCATTGCATCTTCGTAACGCTTGTCGGCGGCGGCTTGACGATCGACCCGAACCTTCGCCTTAGCAGCGTTCTCGGCACGCTGTGCGGCGAGCATCGTTTCGCGTCGCGCGTCGGCTTCGCGGATCGCTTCGTGCATCGGACGCTCGCGCTCGAATGCGGCGATGGCATCGGCAGCGTCTTCCTTCGCGGAATCGAACGAACCCGAACGCAGGAACTTCACGGCGGCTTCCGGCGTATGCCAGCGCGCACCGAGCCGAACGAACCCGGTCGCGTTGTGGCCGTTCTTCGCTTCCGCGATCACATGCGGATAGATGCCAAGCAATTGCGCGAGTTCGTCGTCGTCGAGCCCGGGCCCATCGGCGTAAGTTGCCATGCGTCGATGCTGCCATGGTCGGCTGTTACTCTGCGTCGAGCGAGATCAAAGTCGTCGTCAGTTGAGTAAGGTAGGTAACGTGAAGGTGCTCTCGACGCCAGCCGTGGCCGCGTTACTAGGATGCTCGCGGCCGACCGTGTACGCGCTGATCGAGCGCCCCAACTAACCGCCGTGCGTCTTCCCGGTCCGCGCTCGCGAATCCTCGTGGACACGTCGAGCGTCGAGCGGCTGTTACTCGCGATGCGGTCCGGCGCCGACGTACGGCGAGCGTAAGCGGTTACGCGGTCGGCGACATCCTAGTAGACGGAGCGGAGCGGCTTCGGTCCGTCGTCGGGGAGTGGTCCCACTGCCAGCATCCCCGGGTATGAAAAAGGCGCCCCGGAGGGCGCCTCGTCATCGGCGGAGCGAAGTGTCGTGATGTGGGTCGGTCAGCCGCCCAGGGCGTTCGAGAGGGTCGTCGTGGCGGCGGTGACGGCGTTTTCGGCGGCTGATGCGATGCCGAACTCCGCGTTGTAGTTGCTGACATAGGTGGTATTCACGGCGAGCGTCCCCTGCGCGTTCTCCACGCTGGAGTCCGCGGCGAGCAGCGCCGTTATGTCGGCGCCGACCGATGCCGGCAAGCCAGTCGTGTCGATCGCTTGGATCGCGGTGTCGAAGGCGGTTTCGGCGGCGATCTCAGCATTGATAGCCGCGGGCAGCTTCGGGTCGCCGACAGTCGAGGCGTTCTGGATGGCGATCTGGGCGTTGTACGCCGCGACCAGAGTCGTGTCCGCGGCGCTGAAGGCGATCGCTGCGGTCGACAGCGCGAGCGCAGCGTTCGGGGTTGCGGCCACGGTGGGTGCGGTCGTACCGCTCCCGCTGGGAGCTCCGGCGCCGCATCCGGCGAGCAGGATGATCCCGCCCGCGGCGGCGCTAAGGAGCGCGAGTCGTCGGTCGATGTGCATAGGTGATTCCTTCCCATACGTGGTCCGCCGATGAGGCGATCCCGCGCCAGTATGCGCGACGTGCACTAACCGCACCAGTCGTTGCTCACACGTCACGTCTGCTAGAAGCCGACGCCGAGCCATCGATCGGGAAAACCCTTATGGAATGACGCTTCTGCTCATTTCGGTAACGGCCGTTACGGCTTCCAGGGTCCGATCATTCCGGCCGAGACCCGACCTTTTGCGATATATCGGCAACAATTGCCTTGACCTTAGCAGGGTCCGAGCGCCCCATAAACGAACCAGAGCTTTCCGGCCAAGGTTGGCATATACGCGATGACCGAGCCCGCCGTCGCGATCGTAAGCGGCTCAGCTCGGCGCCTCCGCCGAGGACCCGGCCCTGTATCGCCCTGAGCGTTCGTTATATCCGTCGCACGCGTCGGAAGGCCGGTCGCCGCGTCCCGAGTCTCTAGCGGCCGTCTGAGCGTCACGGCGGCGGCGTCGGCGCTGGCACGGCGGGAGCGGCCGGGCGGCGGCGATGTCTCGTCTTCCTGATCTCGGCCACGGCTACTAGTCACTGTTCATCCCGTAGGGAGATGACCATGACGACTAGTAAGGTTGCCCACTGAACAATGACTAGTCAATGAACAGTAGACGAACATGAACAGTAAGCAGTCACACAAGGTCGGCGGCGAGTACGGCGCGCCCGGCGTCGCCTACCCGGTAGCGCGACATCCGACCCGGCTTCCCAATGTTCTCGACGAGCCCGCGCCGGACTAGGTCTGACCGCGTCCGGTAGAAGTTCGCCGCGTTCGCGCCCGCGGTTACGAGCCATTGGCTCGCGGTCCACCCGGCCGGGTCGGCGGCGTCGAGCAATGCGACCAACGCTTCGCGCGACTTGCCGCGAAGACCGCCGCGCGAACTCTCGGCGGCGTTTACGACGACCATCGAATCGCCGCGCGCTTCGAGCGCCAGATACCACGGCGCATGCTCGGCGCGACAACGTTGCTTCGGATTCTTCAGCGTGACCGAACCGTTCTCGCCCTTGCATTCCAACTCGGTATCGAGCGCCGCTCTCAGCGCCGACGATCCGCGCGCGTGCCCCGTGTCAGTCCACCCAGTGTGATGTACGAAAAGAACGCACGCGCCGGTCGCTTCCCTGATCGCGTCGGCGGCGTTTACGATGATGCCCATATCCTGCGACGAGTTCTCGTCGGCGCCCGCCATCGAGCGCGCCAGCGTGTCGATAACGACGACCCTTACGCGCAACTCGCTTACGAGTTCGACTAGCGCGCTCGCCCATTCGTCGTCAAACAGATTGACGGCCACGGTCAGAAAATGTAGCCGCGACAGATCGGGCGCCGTCTTGAATTGCGAAACCCACGACGCGAGCCGGTCGCCCATACCGTGCGCTCCCTCGGCAGTCACGTACAGCACATCGCACGCCGCGACGGTCACGCCCTGCCAGACGCCGCCCGACGCGACCGTAGCAACCATGTCGAGCGCGACGAACGACTTACCGGAGCCCGATGGTCCGTACAGCACGGCCAGCGAATCGCAGTCGAGGACGCCGTCAATAAGCGGCTCGGGCTTCGGTAACGCGTAAATGCCCTCGTCGCCTACGGTCGCCGCCCTAAGCCGCTCCAGCGCCGTGGCCGTCATCGCCGTGACCGCGTGCGGCGCCGACGTACGGGGGCGCCGGGCCGCGACATGACGAGGGTCTTCGGCCACGCGCCCGAGTAAACGATGTCCGCAACCGCGACAAGTGGACGCTTACCGTAGTACACGCGAAAGTCATCGCCGAAATAACAAACGGGACAGTAGGACGCGAGGCGATCCAAAACGGCGTTCGCGCCAGCGTGACGCGCCAGCGCGTCCCCTTCGCCGAGACACGGCGCGCCGGTCAGACACTCGAACAGATCATCGTCCGCGAGCATCCGATCCGGTCCCCATGTGTGACCTTCGGCGCAGCGCCAGACGATGCCCGTAGCGCCGGTCTCGGCGTCGGTGCTAGGCTTACCTTGCGCGGCCATTACTCGCACTTCTGGCAGCGTTATGCGGCGTTCGAGTTCCAAGGCTCGGACGCCGCTTTGCGATCCATACGGGCTCGCGTCCCGGTTTCCCGTGTTTTAGATTGAGTTGGCGGGATACGGTCGCTTGCGTTGTGCAAAGCGCTTCGGCGACTTCGTCTTGCGTAAGCCCGGCATTCCAGAGCGCGACGATACGCTCGCGTCTGGCGATGAACTTGCGGCTCTGGTGATAGGTGCGACCCATACACCGACGATACAGAGCTCGCGACGACCTTGTATGCGTCGCCTTTGGCGGGAACTGCTTCGAATACGAAACCGCCCGCCGAGCCCCGGGTTACGGCTTTACGCGACCGTTCGGTTCCTCGTCTTCCCGGAGGACGATCGCGAGCCGCGCCGGGTCGAAGGTGCGCTTGCACGGCGTCCGGTTTACGGTTATGCGCTCGATGACGGCGGCGATTGTCGCGCGTTTCGCTTCGCGGTCGAGCGCATCGAAGTCGGCCGCATCCATCGGGACAAGCCGCGACCGTCGTACGGCGTTCTCGGCGTTCGCGACCGCCGCCGCTTCCGCTTTGACAACCAACGCGTTTACGCTTCGCGACGCCGAGCGATACTGCGCCGGGCTTATGTCGCCGACCGCGAACGCATCATCGAGAACCGCGAGCCGCGCGACCAGCTTCGAGACATCGGCCACGGGTACGGGCTTCGCAGTCTTCCCGGGCGGAAGCGAGCGCGTGGCCGAATGCTCGGCGACGAGCGCGCGTATGTACCGCTCGAACGGCTCGGCGACAACCGACACGCCGCCGCAACCTATGGGCTTCGGCTGGCAGCGATAGGTCCGCGAGATGCGTCCCCGCGTCCACGCGGGCGAGTGAGACATCCGTGTACCGCAGAGCCCGCAGTAAGCGAAGCCCGAGAGCAACCAGCGACCGCGCGTCGGCGGGCGGCGGCGCGATGTCAGCCGTGCAACCAGTTCGGCGTGTTCGTCGTCGGTGATGATGACCCGGGACATCCTTGCGTCGTACGTCACGCCGTCGAGTACGCGCTTCCCCGTGTAGCGCGGGCGGACGAGCATCCGCGATAGTTGCGATTCCGACCACGTACGCCCTTGCTTCGTTGGGATACCGTCAGCATTGAGCGCGATGCAAGTCGCGCGTAACGACGCGCCGCCGAGAATCGCATCGACCGCGCGGCGGATTACGGCGGCTTCCGATTCGATAACGGTCGCGCGATCTTTCTCGAAGCCGTACGGCGTCGTACCGCCATGCGCTTGTCCGAGTTCCGCCGTCTGGCGCGCTTTACGCTTCTGGCGCCGCGATGTGTCGGCCGAACTTTTCTCGGCGATGTCCACCATGAGCCGCGCCATAAACCGGCCGTCCGTCGTGCTTAGGTCGTACTCGCCGCCGACCGACGCAAACAGTACGCGCCCGCTATCGGTCATGTCGAGCAAGTCGTTTAGTTCGCGCGGTTGGCGATACAGCCGGTCGATGTTGTACACCGCGAGAGCGTTTACGACGCCGTCGCGAAGGTCCGACATCATGCGCTCGTACGCCGGTCGCTTCTTGCGCTTGTCGTACGCGCTTACGTCGTTATCGGCATACACGCCCGCGACTTCCCAACCGCGCGCCGTACAGAGCGCCCGACAGTCTTCTTCCTGACGCCCGACGCCGAGCGCGGTTCCGTCGCGGTCTTCGCTGATACGGACGTAGATGGCGGCTCGAACGGTCATGGCGGTCTCCCGGTGTGCCGCTCGGGTGGAGCGATCGCCCCAAGCGTGGCATGAGCGGGGTGGTCCAGGACGCACGAGCTGCCGTCTACCAGGACGCTGCTCCCGTCGCCGGTGCGGATGAGGATCGCCGGGGACGACCCGGTGTTCAGCACGGACACGTGCAGGCGCCCGTCGGGACGAGACGCGATCACCCAGGACCCTGCAGCGGTGGCGAGCCCGGCGAGCAGGGAAACAATGAGGGCTCGCCGGTTCAACGGAGCGGAGCCGTGCGGCGCGTCATCACCGCGAGCGTGATGAGCCCGGTGACCATGCCCACCCCCTCGGCAACCGTCCACGCGGCCGGCCAGTTCCCCACCTGGATCGCCGCGCCGGGGATGGCGGAGAGGAGGCGAGCAAGGCTGGTGATGGCTGAGGTGCCAAGTCCGGTCAGCTGGAGGAGCGCCCAGCCAAGGGCAGGATTCAGAGCGCTCAGGATCGCGCCCGCCCCTCCGACAACGATCATCGCGGGGAGGAGCGGGAGCACGAGCGCGTTGGCAATGGGGCCGGCGATGGAGATCACGCCGAACGTCCCGGCCATGATCGGGGCGGTGGCCAGCTGCGCCGCCACGGTTACGGCGAACGGCTCCGCGATCAGTCGAGGGCCCGGTACTCGCGACGCAATCGGGGCAGCGAGCAGCAGGATCCCCGCGGTGCCAAGAAACGACAGCTGAAAGCCGGGATCCTCAACAAGCTGCGGATCAAGCCCGAGCATGAGCGCCGCGGCAAGGGCGAGCATCGGTATGGGATCGGTCCGCCGTGCGCCCGACGATGCGAGCATCGCGGCGCCGGCCATGAGAGCACTCCGGATGGCGGCGGGCCCAGCACCGCTGATCAGCACGTACGCGACCACCACCGGCAAGACGACCAAAAGCGTTCTCCGTCTCGACCATTCGAATCCTCGAGCCACAGCGGTGACCAGGCCGATGACGAGAACCACCTTAAACCCGAAACCACAACGATATGAATGAGCCCGGCGTCCTGGAGGGGAGCACGGACGTCGGCTGCCAGGGGGCTCGTGGATGCCGAAGGCGATACCCAGGATCAGTGCCGCGGCCGGCTCCGGAATTGCTGGTTGACGGCCGTGAGCAGTTGCTCTTGAGCCCAGGCGATCGCGCGTGCCGGCGACGGACCTCCGGCGGCGAGGACGAAAACCTGCGGCGACATCGCGATCGCCTGAACATCCTCGCGTTCGAGCGTCTGGGCCGAATTCGCGCCCGGACGCCGGTCCAGCGGACGAAGACCCGCCGCGTCGATCTCGACGTGGTCGCCCGGAGACATCGCCGGGATCAACGGACCGCTGACCAGGACGCCGCCCGAGACGTTCTCATCGGTATCGGCGTCCGAAAGGTGCCCTGCGTCCACGATGGCGGTCGATCCACTCCCCGGATCCGCGCTCCGCACGGTGCCCAGGATCACCAGTGGCCGGACCCCGAAGTGGCCGTTGACGGACCCGGGCCCCGGGACGACCACGGCTGACGACCCGCGGAGCACGCCGAGCGCCACGGCGGCGCTGACGAGGCCGACAGGAACGAGGTGGTGCGGAGCGATCGCGGCGCAGATCACCGGGCACGCAGCGAAGGCACAGAACACCGAGGCAATCGATGCGCTCGACGGCGAGGCCGCGAGCGCGACGCCACACCCGAGCGCGAAACCCGCCCATATCAAGGATGCCCAGCGGCCCATTCGCGAGCCGGCGAGGCGGCTCATTGCTGCGGCAGCACGACTCGGAGGTAATGCTCGAGACCGGTGACCGTTGCCGAATCAACCCCCAGGTCGGCGTGGAGCTGGCTCATCGAGGTGAACGGACCCCACTCGTTGCGGTACTGGACGATCTCCGCCCCGAGCCCCGGCGGCATGCCCGGCACGGCGTCGAGATCTGCCTCCGCGGCGGTGTTGATATCCAGCTTGGCCGCGGTGGTCCCCGCCTTCATGAACGGAACGTTGACCTGGCGGCCGTCGTTCACCCGCTGCGCCATGTTGGGCAGGTGGCCGGGGTCCGCAAGCGTGGTGACGCCGCCGGCCGCCGCGATCGCATCCGCGACTCGCGCGTCGGGACTCAGCTCGTAGAGGCCCGGATGGGCGACCGCTCCGCTGACGAACACCAGGACGGTTGGCGGGGCCGGCGGATCGACGGTCTCGCCGACGGGGACCGGGGCTGCTGCGGCCGCCTGGTGCAGGACCGACCATCCCGCCGCCGCTGCCAGCAGGAGCACCCCGATGATCGCAATCGCCAGACGTTGCGGAGTGAGTCGAGATGGTTTATTCGCATTCGCCAACATTCACAGAAGTGTAACGGCAGCGCATATCGCAGAGCAAGTCGGTCGAAGAGGTCAGTACCGCTCCGAAACAGCGAGCCTGAGGGCGCTCAGTTGGGACGAGGCGCGGAGGGCAACCGGTATCTGAGCTGGCCGTCGTCCCCGACAACGGTCGCGGCACCCGCCCGCTCGGCGAGCCAGCGGACGGCGCGCCCGGACACCTGGTCGCCGAGAACGCTCAATTCCTTCGCAATCTCAGACGCCGACGCGGACCCGAGCTTGCCGATCGTTGCCAGAACGATGTCCGGCGTCACCGACGCGGGTGTGGCCCTCCCCTTCGGTCCTTTGCCGCGACGCCGGCTCTTGGCGTGCCGGGTGGCGGGCGCTGCCGGCCGTCGCACGGCTCTCGGAGGCGCTGCCGCGTCGCCGGCCCGATCGATGAGGGCCAGGGCCTCGCGAACCTCGCGGCGGAGCGCCACGTTGTCGGCCTTCAGCTCCGCGACCTGGTTGACGAGCGCTTCGATTCGTGTCACGAGCCGTTCAGCCGCCTGGACGATCGGCGAAGTCGTGCCCGAAGCCGGGTCTCTGTCGAGGGCGGCTGCGTCGGGCATGAAATCTCCTGGGGGACACGTGTCTCGCGCAGTCGCCGCGATCAATTCGCGGCACTGCCTCGGCGCCGTCATTGTCCGATAACGAGGCTCGCAGCCGCAATTCGAGCCCATTCGCCGACTGCAATCCCTGCACGGCGGGTCGCTCGCGGCGGGGGGGCGTGCGCCCGGTACCATGACGCGGGGCCATAGCTCAGTTGGAAGAGCGCTTGCATGGCATGCAAGAGGTCGGGGGTTCGAGCCCCCCTGGCTCCACCAGGCGGCCGTCCGCGGCGGCTCGAACAGAGCCGAATGCCTCGCGGCATCCCCCAACGGGACGAATTCCCGCGTGATCGTTCCCCCAACGGGGTGAAAAAAGGCCGCCGGGCCGGCAGGCAAACCTGCAAGTGGATATGATCCGCACGCCTCACCCGGTGTGAGGCCGGCCCAGGAGCACAGGCTAAACCTGGGTCAGGACGCCCTCAAGCCATCACGGGAGGACCGCGCGTTGCGAGTCAATAAATTCACGATCGGCGGAATCGGGTTGGGCATGCTGGGCTTGCTCACCGCCGCCGCATGCGGGAGCACATCCACTCCCAGCACCTCGTCGGGCACGCTGGCCAGTTCCCAGGTGCTGCACTTCCCCGTTTTCCAGGACCCGGGGACGTGGGATCCCGGTGAGATGGACGCCGAGGTCGACACCGAGCTCATGCAGAACGTGTTCGACAATCTCTGGCGGTTCGACGACAAGCTGAACATCGTTCCGGACATCGCGACGGCGGTTCCGACCCAGGCGAACGGTGGAATCTCCGCCGACGGGCTGACCTACACCATCCACCTCAACCCCGCCGCGAAGTTCTCCAACCAAGATGCGGTCACGTCGAAGGACGTCCTGTACTCGTGGAACCGTGGTGCTGACCTTCACGGCGCGTACTCGTCGATCCTCAGCGCCATCAATGGCTACAGCGCGGTCCAGAAGGCCGCGGGCAGCCCGCCGACGTCGGGGACGCCGACGACATTCCAGGGCAATATCGAGAAGCAGCTCGCGGCGAACAATCCCGCGTTCATGATGAGCGGACTCACCGCCCCCGACGCCGAGACCGTCCAGGTCAAGCTGTCCACCGCGTGCGGCTGGTGCCTCACCGCGTGGACACTCGAGGGTACGGTCGGCGCGATTGTCGATGAGAAGGCTATCAATGCTCCCGGCGTCGATCCGGTGACGTGGTGGCAGACCCCAGCGAACCTGGTTGGAACGGGCGCTTACAAGCTCAGCGCCTACGTCCCCAAGCAGTCGCTGCAGTTCACGGCGGTGCCGAACTGGTGGGGCACCCCCAAGCCCACCGTCAAGACGATCAACATCGACATCAAGGATCCGTCGACTGTCCCAACGACCGTCGATGCCTTCTTCCAGAAGGGCTACGACATCATCGGGTACGGCGGCGACAGCGGCCAGATCCCGCTGGCCAACATCCTTGCGGTGAAGGCGAACTCGAACGAGAAGGCTGACCTGCTGACCCAGCCCAAGGGGCGCACCACATGGGTGAGCTTCAGCATCGGGTATCCGACCGGCGGACCCTTCCAGGGTGAGTCGGCTGCCGCAAAGGGACTGCGCCTTGCATTCGACCTCGCGGTGGACAAGAACGGCCTCGCCACCACCGTCTGCCACGACCTCACCTGCACCGCGGCAACGGGTGGCCTGATCACCAGCGGTCTGATCGGCAACGGAGGCCCGAACAGCGACCCGCTTGCCAAGTTCGATAAGGCCAAGGCAAAGTCGCTGCTTGCTCAGTACGACCCGACGGGTTCGCTGACCAAGAACCTCACCTACTCGTACAACGCCGGCAGCCCCAACGACCAGGTGGCCACGTACCTTCAGAACGAGTGGCAGACCAACCTCGGCGTGCACGTCAACCTCAACGCCGTGTCGGACGCCTCGATCTTCATCAGCAACCGGCTGTCGGGCAAGTACCAGATGGACCGTGATGGTTGGCAGTTCGACTACAACCATCCGCAGGACTGGTACGACAACCTCTGGGGTGTGTACGCATCGTCAGCAGGCGCCAACACCAGCGGCTTCGACGACCCGACGTACGACACCATCCTGAAGCAGGCCGACACCGAGCCCCTTTCCACCTCGCTGGCGCAGTACAACCAGCTCGCAACAATCCTCCAGAACGACGTCGTGTACATCCCTCTCTACTACTCGGTCGGTAACTTCCTCATCCAGCCGTACGTGAGCGGAGCCGGTTCGAACACCGCCTTCGACCACTACTGGAACGAGATCAAGATCCTCGCTCACTGAGCGGCCTCCGCAACAACTGAATTGAAAGGGCGCCCGGCACCGAGCCGGGCGCCTTTCGCCTTTCCCCTCCGATGGAGGACCGGTAGATGCTGACCCGGGGAACCCTGATCTACATCGCCCAGCGACTGGCGTTGATCGCCTTCACGCTGGTCGCCGTCTCGTTCCTCGTTTTCATCACGGTCCACAGCCTTCCAGGAAGCGCGTTCGAGAGTGAGCGGGTGCACGGCAAGGCGCTGCAGCTGCTCCTGCACGAGTACGGTCTCGACCGCCCCGTGCTGGTGCAGTACTGGAGCTTCCTGACCAACGCCATCCGCGGCAACCTCGGGGTCTCATTCCAGATTCGCGGGCTGCCGATCACCCCGCTGGTGATGCGCGAGCTCAGCGTGAGTGCAGAGCTGGGTGGCACCGCGCTCCTGATCACCATCGGCCTGGGAACCACCTTCGGCGTTCTTGCCGCATTGCGCCAGAACACCTGGGTCGACTACACCCTCACCTCGATCGCCGTTGTCGGGTACAGCGTGCCGAGCTTCGTCCTCGCCGGGCTCGGCGTGCTCATCTTCAGCTACTGGCTGCCGACGGTCACCAACGGCGTCATCTCGTACCCGGCCATCTGGACTGGATCGTACGGAACGCTCGTCGAGCTGTCCCTGCCGGCGATCATCCTGGGCTTCTACACGTCGGGCCAGGTCACCAGAATCACCCGAGCGGCGATGCTCGAGGTCCTGCAACAGGACTACATCCGCACAGCCAGGGCGAAGGGCCTGAAGAGCCGCGTCGTCACCGTCCGCCATGCGCTGCGCAACGCGCTCATCCCGGTGATCAGCATCCTCGGGCCGCTGGTCATCAGCATCATCACCGGCAGCGTCATCATCGAGACCATCTTTGGCATTCCCGGGCTGGGCAAGGAGTTCGTCGAGAGCATCACGGCCGCGGACTACAACATCACGGTGGCGGTCTTCACCGTATACGCTCTCCTCATCGGGATCGCCAACCTCATCGTCGATCTCCTGTACACCGTGGTTGATCCGAGGATTCGCTACTGATGGCCGCAGTGATCACCCCCGCCATCGAGGAATACGCGGGCGGCACCATCGCCCGGGAACAGGTGGGTCTCTGGCGCGACGGCTTTCGGCGCCTGCGCCGTAACCGCCTCGCGCTCGTGGCCCTGATCTACCTGACGATCCTGTTCCTGGTCGCGATCGTCGCGATCTTCTGGACCCCCTACAACCCCGCGACGATCCTGCCCAATACCCTGACCTTCCTCCCGCCGTCGGCACAGCATCTCCTCGGCACCGATGACCTGGGACGCGACCTCCTGAGTCGCATGATGCAGGGAGCGCAGATCTCGCTGATCGTCGGCGTCGGCACCTCGGCGATCGTGCTGACCGTCGGGGTCGTGGTCGGACTGATCGCCGGCTACTTCCGCGGCTGGATCGACGGCGTGATCAGCGTGTTCATCAACATCTTCTACGGGATCCCGGGCATCCTCATCGCGATCATCCTGTACCTCGTGCTGGGAAAGGGGCTCGGGAACATCATGATCGCCATCTCCGCTACCGCATGGATGGACATGGCCCGCCTGGTTCGCGGCCAGGCGTTCAGCATTCGCGAGCGGGAGTACATCGAGGCGGCACGGGCGAGCGGCGCCCGGTCGGGCAAGATCCTCTTCGGGCACATCCTTCCCAACGCACTCGGACCGATCATCGTGCAGGCGACCTTCGTGATCCCGATCGCCATCCTCACCGAGGCGTTCCTCAGCTACCTGGGGCTGGGCATCCCGAGCCCGCTCGCCTCCTGGGGATCGATCGCCTCCGAGGGGTACACTGCGCTCCCCTTGGAGCCATTCATGATGCTTTGGCCGGCAATCGCACTCTCCATCACCCTGCTGGCATTCAACTTCCTCGGCGACGGCCTCCGCGACGCCTTCGACCCCCGCCAGCGTCGGTGACGGATTCCATCCTCGAGGTCCGGAACCTCAGCACGCACTTCTTCACCGACGACGGCGAGGTCAAGGCCGTCCGGGGAGTGAGCTTCAGCGTCGCCCCGGGGGAGACCCTCGGGATCGTGGGCGAGTCAGGCTGCGGCAAGAGCGTCACCGCCATGTCCGTCCTCGGCCTGGTTCAGCGACCGGGCAAGGTGGTCGGCGGCGAGATCATGTTCAAAGGCAGCGACCTGCTGAAGCTGTCCAAGGAAGAGTTGCGCAACATTCGCGGACGCGACATCGCGATGATCTTTCAGGACCCGCTCAGCTCGCTGAACCCGGTCCTGCGCGTGGGCTTTCAGATCGACGAGGCGATGTACGCGCACGACAAGATCCCGAAGGACCAGGTCGAGACCCGCGGGGTCGATCTGCTCAAGCAGGTGCGCGTCTCGGATGCGGCGCGCCGCATCAAGGACTTCCCGCACCAGTTCAGTGGTGGTATGCGACAGCGGGCGATGATCGCCATGGGGCTCTCCAACAAGCCGGACCTGCTGATCGCCGACGAGCCCACCACCGCGCTCGACGTCACGGTGCAGGCCCAGATCCTCGAGCTGCTGCGCGACCTCAACGAGCAAACCGGTGCGGCGATCATTCTCATCACCCACAACCTCGGCGTCGTCGCCGGCCTGTGCAAGCGAGTGCTCGTCATGTACGCCGGTGAGATCGTCGAGCAAGGCACCGTCGAGCAGATCTTCGAGCGGCCGCAGCATCCATACACGTGGTCGCTGCTCCGCTCGGTGCCCCGCATCGACGCCAACCGGGGGCACCGGCTCCTCTCCATCGAGGGGCTGCCGCCCGACCTCATCGACCTGCCGCAGGGATGCAAGTTCAACCCGCGCTGCCCGTTCCGGGTCGAGCGCTGCTTCACGGAGTCGCCTTTGCTCGAGCAGGTGGCGCCCGAGCAGCGTGCGGCCTGCTGGGTGACCATGGAGCGCGCCTACGCCGAGATGGGAGCGGGCAGCATCACCGACACCAGCCCCGGAGCTGCGAGCGGCATCCATCCCACAGGTCGTGCGCGCCCGGCCGTAGAGGTGCCGGTAGCGATGGCGGAGCCGGTCAGTGACTGACACGGTCGTCGCCCCCAGGCCGACGGTCTCGCCCGCCGTGGAGCCACTGCTTCGCGTGGTCGACGTTGTGAAGCATTTCAGCGCCGGGGTCGGCTCGTCGGTGAAGGCTGTCGACGGCGTCAGCTTCGACATCCTGCCTGGCGAGACCGTCGGCCTCGTCGGTGAATCGGGGTGCGGGAAGTCGACGCTCGGCAGGATGATCACCCAGCTCATCCCGGTCACCTCGGGAGAGGTCGTGTTCGACGGCGTCGACATCACCAAGCTCCGCGGCGAGAAGCTCCGTCAGCAGCGCAAGCAGCTGCAGATGATCTTTCAGGATCCGTATGCGTCACTGGATCCACGCATGACCGTCGGCGACATCATCGCCGAGCCGCTGGTCAACTTCCGGATGATCCGCGGCCGTGCGAAGGATGTGCGCGTGCAGGAGTTGCTGCGCACCGTCGGGCTGAACCCCTATTTCAACAACCGCTACCCGCACGAGTTCAGCGGCGGTCAGCGTCAGCGCATCGGCATCGCACGCGCGCTCGCGCTCAACCCCAAGCTGATCATCTGCGACGAGCCGGTGTCCGCGCTCGACGTCTCGATCCAGGCGCAGATCATCAACCTTCTCGAGGACCTGCAGCGCGAATTCGAGCTCACGTATCTCTTTATCGCACATGATCTTTCCGTGGTCAGGCACATCAGCAACCGGGTCATGGTCATGTACCTCGGCAAGATCTGCGAGGTCGCGCCGAGTGAGGATCTGTACACATCGCAGGAGCATCCGTACACGCGAGCGCTGCTCTCCTCCATCCCGGTCCCGGATCCACGGATCGAGTCGAAGCGCAGGCTGGTTGAGCTCTCCGGCGAGATCCCGTCACCGCTCAACCCACCGTCGGGGTGCCGTTTCCATACACGCTGTCCGATCGCGCAGGTTCCCGGTATCTGCGCAGATGTCGAACCGCAGCTCGAGTTGAAGGGCGCGGGCCACCTCGCCGCGTGCCATTTCTCGGATCAGGTCCGGACCAAGATCGCCGTCACCATCTGACTCCGGGATTCCGACCGTCCCCCATAAGATGGGTGCAGCGAGCAGGCCGGCGGTTTCGGAGGAGTCATGAGCCAAATCGACCAGCGTCCACGTGTTTTGTACACCGCCGAGGCATCCGTCACCGGGGGACGCCGCGGTCACGGCGCCACGTCCGACGGCGTCCTCGAGGTCGACTTCACATCGCCCAAGGAGATGGGTGGCGACGGTGCACGCGGAACCAACCCGGAGCAACTCTTCGCGCTCGGTTTCGCCGCCTGCTGGGAGAGCGCGATGCTCGGGATCGCGCGTCGCAAGGGTCTTGACGTCTCGGATGCGGTCGTGACCGCGCGGGTCGGGATCGGACCGATCGAGGCCGGCCGCTACGGCCTGGCCGTTGAACTGCTCATCAAGCTGCCGTCGCTCCCCGACCGCGAGGCGGCACAGACCCTGATCGACGAGGCCGAGCAGCGATGCCCGTACTCCAACGCTGTTCGCGGCAATGTCGAGGTGACGCTCACGCTGCTCTGATCGCCGAGGTGCGCCACGCTGCCAGGGCTGTCCGCTAACGTCGTGGCGTGAAGCGTCTCTGGGCTCCGTGGCGCATGGCCTATGTCTCCGGCATGCCGTCGGTGAAGGGGAACGAGTGTTTCCTCTGTGCAGCTGCCCGGGGCGACGAAGAATCGCTGGTCGTGGACCGGGGCACGCTGGCCTTCACGCTGATGAATCGCTTTCCGTACACGAGCGGACATCTCATGACGGTGCCGGTGCGTCACGCGCCGGACGTGCTCGCGATGACGGCTGACGAGGGGTCAGCAATCTTCGCCGCCACTCAACGGGCGATCCGCGTCGTCACCGACGTGATGCACCCTGACGGCTTCAACATCGGCATCAACCAGGGAAACGCCGCGGGCGCAAGCACCGAGCACGTGCATGTCCATGTGGTGCCGCGCTGGGCCGGAGACACCAATTTCATGCCCGTGCTCGGCGACGTCAAGGTTCTGCCGCAGGATCTCGCGACCACCGCGGCCACGCTGCGCGAGGCCTTCGCGCGTCTCGGACCGCTATAGTCCTTGGCAGATGGGTTCCGTAATCAAGAAGCGGCGCAAGAAGATGCGCAAGCACAAGCATAAGAAAATGCTGAAGAAGACGAGGTGGGCGCGCCGCGGTTAGCCGCGACGCTGTCTCCTTCGCTTCGCCGTGCGTTGGTCCTCGATGGTGGAACCTGCGCGCACGCCCTCTGCGTGTGAGAGTGGGTGGTCCCGCGCACGCGCACGCACACCAAGAGAACCCGAGCGACCCCTGACCGGCCTCCCGGCAGTGGCGGCCGTCAGGCGCGAGCGTACGAATGCAGCCCGGCGATCCAGAGATTGACCGCGTACAGCGTGAAGAGGATCGCGGCGAACCCGAACGCGGTGATGATCGCCGCCCGCTTCTCCTTCCACCCGTAGGTC